>JAITIK010000061.1 GCA_031279555.1 Treponema sp.
TGGTTTTTCTCCAATGGGAATTAAATTAATGATTGAAATGACAGATTGTGTTATAAAAGGTAAAACAAAATCTGAAATAGACAAAAATAATTTAATAGTAATGACAACAACATTTGAAGAATACTTAAAAAAAATATTGTGAATGGCGGACGGGCCATACTGCACATGACGGGACTGTATGCGCTTTGGGAATAAAAGACATCGGCGCCGCCGCAAAGCCTTTATTCGCTGGCGAACCGTCGTAAACAGCCGGAATGTTATGCGCGATATGACATAAATTGGTTGGAAAAGTTATATAAAATAAAGTTGTAAAAGTGTTTTGAGGACAGGGTGAAATAAAGAATTCACGCCTTATCTATTATGAACATGTTCATTGTTTGAAAAACATATTTATGAAAAGAAAATGGCGTTAGATGATTCCATTCAAGTCTATATAAATGGCTTGAATGCCGGATATTATCCTACTTTACTGACTTGGCGATTATATATTGACATAAGAATGAGACAATAGTATGATATAAGAATAGATTGGAAGAAAAAGAAGAAGCATTGTCCATTATGAAAGAGAACGGAAGCGGACATTCGGAACTTGTGGCGCCCGGCGGTTGTTCACGACAATCCATATATCCGCTAAGGAAAAGACACTCGCAGAAATGCGGCGAACTCCTCGGATATGGACGTACGTTTATCCAGGCCAATTAAAACTGGATTTTGCCCTATGGACACGGGAGAGGGGTGAAATATTATACACAAAAAATACGGGATAAACATGCCTATAATGGCCGTGGGAGATTTGAAATGACGATGGCATATACCGCAAAGACCGGCGCGTTACGTATATGAACGGGATCCGGAGCGAGGCTGAAGACACACCTGTCCCGGCATAAAAGCCTGAGATGCGCGGGATCGGGGATAAACGTCGGCGGCAGACCGGATGGAAAAGAAAGAGAATGTGAGTATGCTGTTGGCGATAACAAATCATGAGATATTTTCTTGATCCTGCTATAGCTTGCGCCGTTAATGTCTAATTATATATTGCCGGGTCGCTAATTTCAAATATAAGGCGGCTTTCCCTAAACTGTCGCTCCGCGCGTTTTGGGAAAGCCGCTAAGTTTAGAAAAAAATGTTAAAAGAGGCGGTTCCAAAATCAATTAACTTTTTTAATCTTTTGGGGGTTGATTCCCCGCCCTTTAGGGTGTAAAACTGAGTATGCAAAGATTTTAAGGAGAAATTTTCAATACCCCGCCGCGAACGGCGGGGATTCTTTATCATAAGGAGAAAAATATGCGAAGCGATGTGGTCAAGAAAGGGATCGCGCGCGCACCGCAGCGTTCGCTGTTTAAGGCGCTGGGATTTATTGACGAGGAGTTGAGCCGTCCGCTCATCGGGATTGCGGTTGCGAAAAGCGAAATAGTACCGGGACACCTGCACCTTGACGTCATAGCGAAAGCGGCTGCGGACGGCGTACGCATGGCGGGCGGCGTTCCCGTGCAGTTTCCCGTGATCGGCGTATGCGACGGCATTGCGATGGGACATGAGGGCATGCGCTATTCTCTGGTTACGCGGGAGTTGATAGCGGATTCCATTGAGTGTATGGCGATGGCTCATGGGTTTGACGCGCTGATTTTTATTCCGAACTGCGACAAGATCGTACCGGGTATGCTTATGGCGGCGGCGCGGCTGGATGCGCCTTCGGTGTTTGTATCAGGAGGCCCCATGCTTGCGGGGCGTAAAAGCGGCGGCGCGCCGCTGACCTTGACCGACATGTTTGAGGCGGTCGGCGCGGTTGGTTCCGGCGCGATGACCGAGTCGGAGCTTGCCGAACTTGAAAACGCCGCGTGTCCGGGTTGCGGCTCCTGCGCGGGCATGTTTACCGCCAATTCGATGAACTGTATTGTCGAGGCGCTGGGTATGGCGCTTCCTGGCAATGGCGCCATACCGGCGGTTATGGCTGAACGAGTTCGTCTTGCGAAAAAGACCGGGGCGCTTGTTCTTGACGTACTGAAAAAAGACATCCGCCCGCGTGCGATTATGACGGAAAAGGCGTTTATGAACGCGCTTGCCCTGGATATGGCGCTGGGCTGTTCCACCAATACCGCATTGCACCTGCCCGCCATCGCCCATGAAACGGGCCTTACACTAGATATGGCGCTTTTGAACAAGGTGAGCGCGGCCACGCCGAATCTGTGCCATCTTGCGCCCGCCGGCTCCGCAGTCATCGAAGATCTCCATGCGGCGGGGGGAATACCGGCAGTCTTAGCGGAACTTGCTAAAAAAAATTTGATCGATGCGACGGCGGCCACGGTGTATGGCGCGCTTCAAGACAGCGTGAAATACGCGATGAATCGCAACACGGCTGTTATCAGACCCATAGACAATCCTTTTTCCCCAACCGGAGGGCTTGCGGCGTTGTTCGGCAACCTTGCGCCGGACGGTTGCGTTGTCAAACAAAGCGCGGTCGCTCCCGGTATGCTGAAACATGAGGGGCCAGCGCGTTGCTTTGATTCCGAGGATGCGGCTTTTAACGCGATCATGGGCGGAAGGATATTCGCGGGAGACGTAGTGGTCATCCGGTATGAGGGTCCGCGCGGAGGGCCGGGTATGAAGGAAATGCTTGCGCCCACCGGCGCCCTTGCGGGCAGGGGGCTTGACGACAAGGTTGCGCTTGTCACGGACGGACGCTTTTCGGGCGCGACGCGCGGCGCGGCCATCGGTCATGTGTCGCCCGAAGCTGCGGAAGACGGGCTTATTGGGCTTCTTAAAGACGGTGATCGCATCAGCATCGACATACCTGCCCGCGCTATTACGGCGTTGTTAAACGATGCGGAGATAGCGCGGAGAAAGCGTGAGAAAACGCCCTTTACTCCCAAGACGTGTGATCCGCGCAGCTATCTTACGCGCTATGCACGGCAAGTCAGTTCCGCCGCAATGGGCGCAGTGTTTAAGTAGACGCCACCGCCCGCCCTTTAGGACGGGCTAGAAGAGGGTCACACATAAAATCCGCTCGTACGAGTTGCAGATGGAGCGCTACAATCTCTCCCGCGGTCTTTCAATGACGGGCGATTTCAACTGATTTGCCGCGCGGACAGCCCATTCGCCCGCTATGGCGCGGCGTCCGCTCAAGATATTCCACAACTCGCGGGCTGTCATCGCTTTGCCGTTTGCATACAAGGCGCACCCGAGGTAATACAGTGTTTTGTAGTAGTCCGTAGAATCCATAAAAGCAATCAAAGCGAAGTCAGCCTCCGCTTCTTCAAGCATCGCTTCCAACGAGGTGAATTCAAAATCATAGCGATTTCTGATAAGTTCGTTGATAATGAGCGTACTGTTTATTAAAAACGAGAACATCAGATGTTCTTGGGCATTGGCGTGTCTGCCCGAATTGTAGTAAAAAAACCCCAAAAGCTGGTGTATCCGTTCAATTTGGGCATTGTCGTAGCGATACACCGTCAAGAAGCGGTTTATGCCGTCGTCGCTTTCGAGGAGCTTCGACATGGCGCTCCGCGCATAAAGTTGCGCGGAGTTGCCCGACCATAGGGCGTCCGTCGCTAAAATGGTCAGCGCCCATTCCTCCATTGCGCTGTAATCCTGCTTAATGCGAAAAACATCAACGATTTTATAAAGGACGTCTATATCAAAATAAGGGTTTTCCAGATTCGTCCTTTGTTCGTGAGCCTTTTGATACTGTCTGATGGCAAGATTTAATTCCCCTTCAATACGATACACCTCGCCAATCCAATATTCAGCTTCCGGATAATTTTTCAGTGTTCCGATTGCCTTGAGCGCATTGTTTGCAGAACCGTTCAGCGATTGTTTGGGAATGCGGAAGTAGAGTTCCTTGAGCGCCGTCGCGGCGTTTTCAAGGTAATTTTTCGCAATGTACTGCTCAACATCATCAAGAGAATCTCTCATGCGCCGCACTTCAGAGAGAGAAAGGACGTAGATAAGGTCTTGCTCCATCTTTTCGTACATCGCCCTGCGATTCCGTTTGGCGTCTTCAAAAGCGTTGAGGGCATCGCCGTATTGACCGTTCCTGAAAAAAGTCTTGCCTTCCTCAAGAGTATACCAATAAGGATACGCTGTTCTTTGTCCGAACAATTGCAAGGTGAGAAAAATAAGGGCAAAGACAAGCGGAATTTTTTTCATGAGTTTTTATTATATCGGTAAAAAGAGGTTGTTTCAATAGAGAAATCGGCGTGGGCGCGTTTTCCTATGAGATCATTCTTTTATTTGCAACGGAGTCTAATACCTCGCTCTGAAACGCGGGGAGGTTCATTCATTGCGTCACAAATTCCGCGCCCCGCGTATCGGGAAGCGTAAGACTCGTTAAAGCGATATACAAATAGGGAAAACCATCCTCTTCATAGCTCTTTAATACGCCTGTCGCCTCGACCCAAACGTCCTCTTTGGGGTACTGCGGCTGAAGCGTGAAACTGTCATCCCACGCCACCTCAAAACCCGCGTTTCCGTCGTTTCCACAACACCCGGGTCCGTACCGGAGGACAAAGTAGTAATTTTTATCCGCGTACTGTTGCAACTTAAAAAGCCCTTCCAGTTTTATTGTTTTGCCGAAATAATCTTCTGGATTGAGGTACACGTCATTTACCTGCGCTATAAACATTTTTTCTTTTATTTCAATTGTTTCGGATCGCGTCCCGCCGGAACCGCCGTTCTTAGCCTTGTCCGCGCCCGCCGTCTCGTTACGCGGCGGCAACTGCACCGAAGCGGTGCCGGCGTTGTTGCTTTTTGCCGCGGCAAATGCAGCCGCCGGCGCTTCCGCCAGCGACGCGGCCTCCAATAACGACAGCTCTTTCCTGTTGCCGCAACTGGCGGCGAGCAAAACGCATATAAGCGCCGCGAGTGCGCTTGCGCTCCTATTTTTCATAATCGATCTCCTCTTTTTAAGTGAATTAATTGTCCAGAATAAAATGAAAGCAAGAATATTCGCCAGCACAACGCTCGCGCCGGTAGGCATTGCGTACACATACGAGATGACGATGCCGATGAAAAAGCAGCATATTGAAACGCACACGGAGCAAACGCTCACACTTTTAAATTGTTTGAATAGACGCATTGAAGTGAGCGCGGGAAAAATGATAAGCGCGGAAATAAGCATCGCGCCCATCATGCGCATACCCACCACAATGGTAATTGCGGTTAAAAAAGCGATAAGCATGTTATACAAATCGGTTCGGACGCCGGTCGCTTGGGCGAAAGTTTCGTCAAACGTTATGGCGAACAGTTTATGATAAAACAGGACAAACAAAACAAGCGTCGTAATCGATAAAGCGACGCTCAAATAGACGTCATGTTTATTCATGGCAAGGATACTGCCGAATAAATAGTTGCATACATCGGTGTTCATGCCGGTTGTCTGCGATATGATTATTACACCTAAAGCTAGAGAGCTTGTCGAGACAAGCGCGATGGCGGCGTCGCCTTTTATCAGGGTTTTTTCGCCTAGCCGCAACAGCAGAAACGCCGCGGCTATGACGATGGGAATAGAAACCGTAAGGGGCGCAAGGTTAAGCGCGGTCGCTATGGCGAGAGAGCCGAATCCGACATGGGAAAGGCCGTCCCCTATCATAGAGTACCGTTTTAGCACGAGGCTCACGCCGAGGAGCGCCGAACATATTGAAACGAGCGCGCCGACTACAAAAGCTCTGACAAGAAATGCATACGAGAACATTTCCAAAAGCATAGCAAGCAGGTCATTCATTTATGGTACCTCCAATTAATTGTGTATATTGGGACGATTGCCTGTATTCCTCCTGGGTTCCATAAAAACACCGTGTTGGCGTAATATGCAACATATGCCGCGCATATTTTAGAGCCGATTCAATGTCATGGGAAACCATGATGATGGCAATGCCGATTTCCTTGTTTAGCGTTTGCAACAGTTCATATAGCTCCGCCGTAATCAGCGGATCAAGTCCGGCGGCAGGTTCATCCAGAACAAGCATTTTGCGATCCGCAATGCGGCCCGCGTCGCCGGACGGCGCGGCATCGGACAATACCGTGCATAAGGCGCGGGCAATGAGGACGCGCCGCTGCTGCCCGCCGGACAGTTCCCGAAAACAGCGGCGCCGCAAATCCTCAATATTGAGCCTCCGCATAATGTTCGCGGCGGTTTCTTTTTCTTTGCGGGAATAAAAGGGGCGCAACCCTATGCGCCCGATCATTCCCGACAACACAATTTCCGATACGCCAGCGGGGAAGTCTTTTTTCGCGGCGGAGGCCTGGGAAAGATAACCGACTTCACCACGCTGCATCCGTGCGCGCCGCTGCGCCTCTCCGCGATTCGGAACGGAAGGCTCGGCGTTTATAGTGATGTTGCCTTGCAACGGGGAAATAAGCCGCAGCATGCCTTTGATAAGAGTGCTTTTTCCAGAACCATTTTCTCCCACGATGCAAAGATAATCGCCTTTTTCGACGGAAAAGGTGAGATTATGCACGACAATGTGTCCATCATAACCAAATGAAGCGTTTTGACAGGTTAGTATGGCGTCAATATGTATTGTCATGATTTATTGTAAATCCTCCCAAAAACTATAAAAAGTTGTTTCATCATAGAGCTTTCCCAAAAAATAACGCCCTAGCAGTTTGTCGCGCTTCGCGCATAAAATCTCCAGAAATCGCCTTTAAGGCGATTTTTTACCGTGCAAACTGTCGTCGAACCAAAGGTTCGCAGAAGCCCCAATAATCGTGTTTTTTGCGGTACAAAATGGCGCAAAAACCTACAAATGCAACAGGCCGCTGGGCGCGTTTTGGGAAACTTGCCATATATAAATCTCCGCGGTTTTTTCAAATTTGAAAAAGCGATGTGAACGCACCCTTTTTAAAACCAACTGAGCTTGAAAAAGTTGCATCCAAAAAGGTGTTTTTAGCGGACGACTCCCACGCGCCAGGGTATTGAAGCGGAATTCGCCGCATCAGCGGCGAGGCGCTTGAACATTCAAAAATTACATCGTACTTTTAATGCTACAGGGGTGAGCTGCGCGGGATACCATACGATGAGTTTTAAAAGAGAATGCGCGTAAAAGACTAAGGCGGCGGTAATGCAGACGCCTGCAAGAGATTCAAGCAGGCGCGGAACAACTTCTATTTGCAAACAAATGGAACAATGCGCTCCTATACAATCATGCTCAAAGTTGGCAAAGATAAAGAATTCCGCGAAGGCAACGGCAAGAGCCACAGATGCCATTAAAATGACAAAACAGAATCTTTGCCGCAGTACATTTGCCATGCCAATATAATAGCATAGAATGCGATTTTGCGCAAGGGGGCGCGGGGCGTCTATGACGGCGCCGCCTCGCATTGCCCTTTGGCAACCGCTCACCAAGTCCAACTTTCAAGCCTTTTCCCCAGCAACCCTGCCATAAGCGCAACCGTTGCGGCGCGTACTTGGGCGAGCGAAGCCGCGTCCAGCGCCCACCTGTTCAACGCCGCCGGCGGCGCGTTTTCCACTGCGACAAGCCACTTTCTGGCGCCGGCTCCCAGCGTAATTCCGTGGTGTCCCGCGCCGCACGAGGGACACAGGAACGCGCCTTCAACAGGCGCGTACAGAACGGCGCCGTCAAACCGGGACGCGCACAAGGAACATTCGCGCAGGGAAGGTTTTTCTCCAATCAAATCGATCCAGTTCCACAAGAAATGGCAGAAAACACGCGACACCATGCGCTCGTCCGCTCCGTCAAGGGCGTCAAGCGTCCTGCCGGCGTGTTCAAGCGCCGCCGCCCAATTCCCGCCTCCGGCATGGGAAGCCGCAACCGTATCCACAACCGCCGCGGCCGCCATGGATCGCTCGTATAGCTCACGCAAACCCGGACGCCATTGCTTCACGTCAAAATCTGTAACCTTCATAAAATCTTTCACCGTATCGTGATACACCCACAGCGTCCCCTGATGAAAAGGCGACACGCAGGCGCGCAACTTGCTTTTTGGCCCCCCAAACACGGTCGCCCTGATGACGCCGCTTTCGGCAGTGAGAAAAAACGCCTCACGGTTTGACTCTCCCACAGTGCGCGTGCGAAGCGCAAGGGCGGAATACGTTGCATTACGGGTCATAGTCTATTTTCCAAGATATGCGACGGTTCTTTGCTAGCAGTTTGTTGCGCTTCGCGCTTAAATTTTCAAAAAACGCCGATTAGTCTCTTTTTTCAAAGCGTTTAACGGCGACTGCCGTCACACTGCGCCACCGCAAATGGTTTACGCCATTATCGTCATGCCTTCTTTTGCCATAATAACTGCGGTACGTTTCAGTCTATTCAGTTTGCTCAGGAGACCTGTCGAAGGACCCTCGTCCTTAATCTGACACTCTTTTTCAAGCCGGATAAGATCCTCATCAGATCTGTCGGTGTCGTGGTGGAAGAGAACCAATTTTTTTATGCCGGCGTCGCGGATGCTTGCGAGTACATACTCGTAGAACGAATGCCCCCAGCCATGTTTGCCATTATGGTACTCGGCTTCGGTGTATTGGGCATCGTGGATAAGTACATCGGCGTTTTTGAAGAAAGCGGCTATCTTCTCATTCGCCTCTTTTGCCACACGCTCCCCTTCCTCGGCGGTCGTTTTATCATAATCTGACGCATTGGCATCCGTAGGAAACAGATTCATAAACGGTTCGTGATCGTACACCGTAACAATGGATTTTCCCTTATATTCAAAACGGTAGCCCAGACAAAGCGCCGGATGGTTCAGATACTTGGTTTTAACAAAGAGTCCGTCCCCGAGATCAAGCGTCGTTTCCTGCATTTGTTCGTATTTGATCTGGGCGGAAAGCTCGCTCAAGCGTACAGGCCAAAAGTTATGATCCATCTGCGTTTTCAAAATACTTTCCAGCGTTTCACCTGTGGTTGAAATAGGCCCCCAAATGCGCAACGTACTGGAGGAGATAAAAACCGGCGAAAAGAGCGGAAAGCCGATGATATGATCCCAATGCGTGTGGGTGACGAAAATATCCGCGTCAATGGGATTTTTCTTGAAATCATGCGTCATAAGGTAATTTCCCAGCAAACGTACGCCTGTTCCCAAATCAACAATGACAATCCTTTCATCGGCGCGTATCTCAAGACACGCGGTATTACCTCCAAACATAACCGTAGACAGTCCGGGAGCCGGAATTGACCCTCGTACTCCCCAGAAACGAACCGATAACATAGCTTCTCTCCTTTACAATATGGAGCCTTTCCCAAAACGCGCGGAGCGACAGTTTGAAAGACTCTACGTTTTAAAACTTCAACGCCACTATCAGCATTGCTGTACAACGTCTCTTCTTCACGCGCAACGGATATAACCGGGGCGTAACATCCAAAAAGCCGCAGTTGCAAATGCCCTTGCAGAACGATCCTCATGAAGGATGCGGCGCCCTTTAGAACGCAACATTCATTATACAGCCTATATCTTTAAAAACAACTTTGCTTTTTCAATCTCAATCAAAAATTCTTTTTCCACCTCAAAAAAAATATCTTTTGAAATGTTCAGTTCATTTAAAGCCGCCTGTTCGATCTGAGCAGGGCGTATGTCGCCAGAAAATCCCAGTTTTGAGAAATTAACATAATTATTTGCCACCACAACGGTACATAATTTATCCTTATGCTCCCCAACATACGCATTATAATTATGATGGTATGCGATCACGTCCAATAACGCTCTGTCCAGTCTCCATAACTCCGCGAGTATTTGACCCACTTGGCAATGGTTCGTGTCGAACAACCTATCTTCAACACAAAACAAAGGCTCTTGGTTTTTATCCGCATCGGTAATGACATTCATGTAATCTCTGCCAAACACGGCGTCAAGGGGTATTTTACCTATGTCGTGAAGAAGTCCCGCAGAGAAATAGCCTTCCCATTGCTCACGGTCGACGCCCCGTTTCTTTGCCAGCAGTTTTGCCATAACGCCTACACTCAAAGAATGCCGCCAAAACTCGTCCATATCAAGACTGCCTTTGTGATCTCCTTTCGGGAGATTTCCCAACGCCGCAGTTGAAAGCACCAAATTTTTTACAGTATTAAGTCCGAGCACGATGGTGGCGTGAACAAGACTCGTAACCTGCTGATTCGTCCCATAATAAACCGTATTGATAAGTTTTATTACTTTTGCCGTGAGAACAGGATCCAAAGAAATCACCTTCCTCAGATCCACTACGCTTGTTCTGGGATTCTCACAAATTTCTATCACCTTGGAAGTTGTTGTGGGAAAGCTCGGCATAGCGTTTATAAATCGTTCTATCTTTTCATAAAATTTTTGATCCACGGCGTTTTATCCATATAAAAACAAGGTGTCACTCCATCGCTGAAACGACCATCTTCATCTTTTGGGTGAAGTATTCCATTACCGTAGGATCCGGCAGGCTTGATGAAAGCGTCCCTAAATAAGCGAGGAAATCAGCGATCTCCTTCCCGCTGAGCGCGCCGCCCTTCTCTTCCCCGGCGCCGCCTTCCAGCCGTCCGTGAAGTTCCAGCGCCGGTTCTTGCTCGGAACTTATTTTTCTTATTTGCGCTTTGAGCGGCTCTATAAGGGTTTGTTGCTTTAGACGCAAATCCTGAATTTCCCGCAAAATGCCCCGGCGCCCCATAAAGGTGTTGATGATGTGTTCCATGCTGATGCGGATGGCGCCGCTCTGATCAAACGCGGCCTTCCGCTCCTCGGGCAGAAAATCGACCATTTCTTTAAGGTAATTCATAAATTCAACCAACTGCGGTATTTCAAAGCCCATAAAATTACCGGAAAGAGGCTCAAATTCAGCTTTTGGCAGGGTGAAGGGGATGCTCATTTCTTCATCAAGAAGCATTTTCGCAATGGCGAGATCAACGTTAGCGTTGGCGTCGCTCTTTATGCTATCCATGTTGCGTTGCGCCAGATCGTAACCGGAACGCTCTGCAAGCGCCCTCGCAAAATGACGGATCGCTTCTTCCGTGTACCCCTGCATTGCAAGCACCGCGCCCATGTTGTTCCACGCATCGGCCTTGAGCGGCTCTTCATCAAGAATAACGTCAAACGAGCCGCCGGCTTTATCAAGTCGCCCTAATTTCACCAGAACAGAACCAAGATTGAGCCGCGCCGCTGGCCAATAGGGATCAATACTCACCGCGATTTCGTATTCCCGCATCGCTTCCTGCAATTGATTGTTCGCATCAAGCGCAATGGCGTAATTGTAGTGAAATTTTGCGTTGCCGCCGTCCCGAGAAATAGCTTGCTGAAACACGGCAAGGGCTTTTTCAATTTCATTCATCTCAAAATACACGACGCCGAGATTATTGTACGCTGACGCCGCCTCAGGATCACACTCAATCGCCTTTGCATACGCCATAAAAGCGGCTTTCAAATTCTTTTCAAGTATCTGAATATCCGCTATATAACGGTAGAATTCAGTGCGCGTAGGATCAATTTCAATCGCCTCATGAAAGATGCCGAGCGCGTCCTTGAGCTTGCCCCGCCACCGGTAGACTATCGCAAGCGCGCCTAATGCCTCAACATCACGGGGATTCTTTTCCACCAAATTAAGAAATTCCGCTTCGGCTTCCTCAAGCATACCTGTTTTTGCAAGCGTTATGCCGAAAAGAAGGTGGGCCGTTCTGTTATGAGGCGATTCTTCAAGAATACCTTTCAGCAATTCTTCCGCGTTTTCATAATCGCCGTCTTTAATGAACTTGGCGATCTTCTGCATTTCTATAACACTCATTCTGCCGTCCTTTCATGTGTGGGCATTCTCCAAAACGTGCGCCACGTCCGGGTTGGTTTTGGGAATAGCCTTGGAAAAAACGGCAAAAAGCTCGTTTTTTCCATCTAAATCTAAGGTCGCTTTCCCAAAACTGTCGCTCTGCGCGTTTTGGGAAAGCTCATGTAAAACGCTTATTCACCGCACTGGTAGGGGTCTTGCCGTTACTTCGCGGGAAAACGTCCCCAAATGAGGCGGATTCAGGCTGTCGTACGCGGCGACCGCAAAATAATAAAGCGTACCGTTTTTCAGTCCGTCAATCCGAACTACGGTGCGTTTTCCTACATCTATAGGAGACTCGCCCAACAAAGAGTCCGCTCCAAAATACGTACCGGAAACGGCGCCGTAGTATACAAAATAGCCCATTATATCAATATCCGGACTATTCTTCCATGACAGATCTACAACGCCGTCTCCGGCGATGGCGGTAAGCAACGTCGGCGGAAGCGGCGGTTCATCGGGTTTGTAAACGATGCGGATTTCGTCCAGATATGGACTCGCCTCCCCATCTCCGCTTGGGTAAAACTGCACCGCAAGCTGCACATATCGGCCCTTTACGTGTTTATCAAAGGGCGTTCCAGGCGTTACCGCCTGCCATTCGCTTGTCCAGCGGTATGGAGAATCCGAAGCGCGGATAAAAAATTGAAGCGCGGATTCATCTGAAAATTTGATCGCGGCGTTTCCGGCAAATTCGTTTCTAATCTTGTTGTTCACAAAAGAAAGCCTGCCGGTCAAAGCGTCGACTCTCAGTATCTGAACATTCGGTTCTCCAAGGTCGATGCCGCGAGTCTCTATGCGTCCGCCTGATGCGGGGAATTTTGCGGTGTACATCGTTCCCCCAATTTCCGGATCAATCCGGTATCCCCCGCTGATGCGCACTTCATCAAGCAACCCGGAAAATTGTTTGCCCAAGACGATAGCGCCGTCCTCCCCCATGAGCGGAGTATACACATCGCCCTCCTCGCGTCCCGTTGAAGTCGCGTAGGTGACGGCTTCGAGCTTGCCATTGACGAGATACTCCAAAAGTCCCGTATGGGCGTCGAAGCGGATAAGGTGATGCGACCATGTTTTAGGAATGATCGGCGTAATGCCGGTAAGGGTGATTGTTGAACGCGCGTCATCGTGAGGTGAAGCGAAAAAGTCAAGAAACGTCCACTGGAACCTGTTTTTAGACGCGATACACGTAATATACTGCATAATGTAGTCGGTCTTTGCCCGCTGTTTTGTGGCGCTCCATGAAAACACCTGTTCGCCCGCGCCCATATTGAACGGCTGCGCCCAAAACTCCAAGCTGAAATCCCCGATCCGTTTGCCGGATGCAAAAAGCGCCTCTCGTGATCGAGGCGCAATGACAAGCGGAGCGTTGGAGGCGGCGCCGATCCTTTCTGAAAAAACCGCCGCGCCCGCCCCATACCGCGCCATGAGTCCGCCCACTCGGGACACAGCGCCGGCGTCCAAGGACATCACCTTGTAATGTCCTGCGCCGTCATCAAAGCGGTCAGGCGAAGGCTCGTCAAAGGCGAGCCGCATGTCGGTATGCGCGCCCTGCGCCGCGGGTTGAGCCGCAATCAACGCAAGCGCTGGCCAGGGACGCTGGGCGTCAATTTCAGCGACGCCCTCCCGTTTTTCGACTAAAGACCAGCCGGAATCCTGCCCCATGCGCAGAGTCAATTCACCTAACCCAAAAAGCGGAAAGAAAAAAGCGAAAAAAAACAATGAAAGCAAGACAACCCTTCGTTTCATACACGTAAAATTATTATCTACGGAAATTGCCGCAAAGTCAATGCTTATTTAGACAATTTGATGATTTTTACCGTTTTGGATTCGCGGTGCGCCGTGTTGTCGCGGCAATGCGCTGCGGCTGTCGTCACGGCGCATTGCCGCGCCTTCAGTTCGCAAACCAAAGGCTTGAAAAGAGGTTGCCGCAACCGGAACGAACGCTGAGCGGCGGATACAGGCGGCGTTGGACGACACATAAAAAAACGCTCCGATTGTTTTATGCCATCCTCTCTCGGAGGGACATGACAAATTTAACATTGACACGCTCGGCGAGATACGTTACATTTAAATTATGTCAAATAACATATTTCAGTCTGAAATCAACGGAAAGCGGGCGATCTGTTTTGACACCGGACTCAATGAACAGGATTTCGCTCGCGCCGGGCTTTCCCGACTGTTGATGCAACGCGGCGTTGTCGTCAGAAATGCCGGCGGCGCCACTGAGAAGAGCGAAACATGGAAATGCGAGGGCGTTGTCAAGCGAAACGAAAACATGGTTGTTTGGGGCGCGGATTTTACGGACTCCGCGATGGCCGTCTCATTTGACACGCTGCTTGCTGATGACAGCCAAAAAGACGTTGCGCTTGACGCGGCGAGGCGCTGGATAAAAGCCCGCGCCATGATGGGAGACGCCCCAGCCTCGTCTGAGCGGAGCGTTTCGCTCGCGCCGGGCGGAACGTTCATTGACAAAAACGGAAGCCTTTTTTTCCCTCCAGAACTGTTGGCGGAGCGGTGTTTTGAAGCGGGACACTCGATTTTTGAAAAAAAAGAACGCTTTGTTCATCCGGATCTGGAAGGAAAAGCGGCGGACGCATGGACGCTCGCTTGTATGCTGTACCGTATTTTCTGCGACGCGGATGCGTTTCAGTCCAAGGATATCATAACGATCCATCAAGATATGCGTGAAGGGGTGTTCTTTCCTCCCCGTTTCGCCAAACCCGGCGTTGACCGGCAATTCGACGCTTTGATAAAAAAGGCGTTCTCAAAGCGTCATACGGATCATCCTACTCTTGAAGAATGGCGGCGGTTTCTTGAAGAAAAAGACTCTTCAAACAATATAAAGCGATTCGACTCTTTCTTTCATGCGCTTGCGCCTGAGGAAGCGGAAAAGATAGAAAAGGAAAAAAACAATTTTATCAAAAACAACCGTTTTTCGGTAAAGACCAGACGCTTTTTAACCCAAAACAACGCTATTGTTTTGGGGGCGGCCATTGCGGTTGTTGCCGCAGGCTTGCTTATAGGAAGCGTCGTTTATGACCGCTCACATGCGCCCAATACAAAAGGCATGACCCCTGCGGAGGTGGTTCAAGCGTATTACACGGCGTTTACCGCTTTAGATCACGAGTTTATGCAGAACGCCGCGCTGAAAAAAGCCGGAAAAACTGATATAGATATCGCCGTACGCCTGTATGCGCTTGATAGAGTCAGACAGGCGTATCAGATGAACGCGGTACAAGAGCAGCCATCGATTATCAAGGCGCGGGATTGGCTTGATTCTGGCGGGAAGCCGGTGGATGTTGAACACTTCGTATTCGGCGTAACGGATTTGCAGGTGACGCCAGAAGATCAGGACGAAAACGATGGCGAAGTTTCCTTCCGGGTACGCTACAACTTATGGGCGACCGAGCATGGCAATACAGAAGCGCAGCCGCAAACCACCCTTATGCCGTCTGTCCAAGCTCGTATTGATGAGCTTCGGCTTGTGTTGTACAAAGGGAATTGGCGCATAGCCGAAATAAAAAGAAATCAAGGCTGACACAGCTTATTCTGTCGCTGAAACAATAATAATCGGCGAAAGGCGGGATTTCAAACTGCCGCCAGTCGCGCCGCTTACGCGCCTTTCTCTAAGCCCAGTTCAATTCTGCACCGGTGTTTGTCCCGTTCTTCCTGTTCTTTATACGTCCTCATGCGCTTCATCATATTGTCAAAATCAACCTTATGTCCGTCAAATTCCGGTCCGTCCACGCACACGAAGCGTGTCTTTCCGCCAATGACGACACGGCAACAGCCGCACATGCCGGTGCCGTCGATCATAATCGTGTTGAGGGACACCATAATCGGCACATCAAATTCTTGTGCGGTTGAAGCGCAAAACTTCATCATAACCGGCGGGCCTATCGCCACGCTCATGGCGGGTTTGGGGCGCTGAGAACACAGTTCTCTGAGCGGCTCGGTTACGAGAGCCTTTCTTCCCGCAGACCCGTCATCGGTGACAACAACAAGATCGTCCGCATACCTGCGGATGCGATCTTCAAAGACGACCAGTTCTTTCGTTCGCGCCCCGATGATCGCGGTAACGTAGTTTCCCGCCTCTTTCATCGCTTGAATGATGGGAAAAAGCGGCGCGGCGCCAATGCCGCCGCCTACGCAAACCACGCGCCCGAAATTTTCGATGTGAGTCGGATTCCCAAGAGGTCCGAGGATATTCGCTATGCGCTCTCCCGCATTAAGCGCGGCTAGTTTAAGCGTTGTCGCGCCGACCGCCTGAAACACCATAGTAATGGCGCCCGCTTTATCATCCGCATCCGCGATGGTAAGCGGAATCCGCTCCCCGAACTCCGCGTCAACCTGCGCTATTAAAAACTGCCCCGCTTTTCTGGAAGCCGCGATCAACGGCGCTTCCACTGTGATTTCATACACATCTGCGGAAAGCTGTTTCTTTGCAATGATTTTATTCATGTGTCCCTGCTCCCGTACCATTAAATTTTTAGAGCGTCTCCAGCGTCAACCCGCCGGTCTGCTCAACCTTGATCCGAAACCGATCCCCAGCCCGCACATTGGCGCGCCACACATCGCTCCCGTTCACCGAACGGACGCCCATATCGCGCGCGTAGTCCGCGTCCGTAAGCAGCCGCGCGATCCGCTCGCGGTACGCCACCGGAATAAAGCCGTAGTCATCTTCCGGCGAGATCTCATCTCCAGTAAAAAGCGGGACGCCATCCGCCGGCGCGATCTTGTCGCTGAACACACGATAGGGTATGGCGATGTTCCGTTGCCTGCCCGCTCCAACTTCGGAATAGCTGAAATTAAACACCATGCAATCAAAATGGATTTCCGCGCCTTGAATCGTTATGGTTTTCGTCCATTCGACCGGGGGCGCGGACGAGTCGTTCGGATCAAACGCCCTATAGTCAAGCCGGAGTGTGGCCGCGCCGTCAGCGACCGACCGGATGCGCACGTCAAGCGTCTTGTCGCTCTGATTCAGGTAGTTGATCGCAATAGTCAGCGCTTGTATCTCTTTCTCCCTGTCGATAAACTGATTTATCGAAGAAACCGCTTTGAAAACGCCGAGCATCAAGCCCGCCGCAACGACGATTCCCCCGAGAATGGGCAACAAAATCAAGAAATTGCTGATGATTTTCCCACACGCTTCGCCCAGGGACACAAAGACAACAGGCAGACGCTTTTTTTTCCCGGCGGAATGCGCGAGCAGGCTGTTTTTATAGTATGTATGCAGAAAGAATATGGTGAACACGCCCAAAAAAAACAGCAAAATAAAGAAGAAAAATCCTTTAGCGGCAAAATCAAGCGTGAGGATGCTGCTTGACAGGGATTCGATGGCGCCAGTCATAATAAAAGGAGTATAGCGAATTTATGAGAGAAAAGCAATGTGGAAAGCGAGCTTGCCGCGGCGGGTTTCGCCAAAGCGATTGCGCCGCCGTCCTCTATCTGATAATGCGCGACTTGGAATTCCCCGGTTTGAAGGACAGCATGTCAGAGCGCTTTGTTAGGAGCCGCGCAAAAATAAAATGCAGGCGTTTTATTTTAATTGTTTACGCAATGATGGACTTTTCCAGGCGGGAGTGTTATTATAGCCGCAGGAGGCGATTATGGCAGTGGGGCCGCAGATGGGTCTGACCTTTGAACAGGTCTGGGCTACTACGATGGTATTGACGACAAGTATAAGGGCGCCAATAAGAACCGGTCGATCCCATCCCTTTTGGAGGCGGATTGGCTGGCCGCCGGCAGTGCCGGGTTGGACAAGCCGGTCACGGACTTGGCCCCGGATTACTCTGGCCTGCCAAGTCAATACAAGTGGAACGATGCGTCCGGCTTCAATTCCAACGCCGCCGCCATCGTAGCCCCGGCCCGGTCTCCCATCCGGCTCGCGGCTGTGGAGCGCCGTATAGGCGGGGCGGCGATTCCGAAGAAAAGCTCGCGGTTCGATGATGCCTATTTCGCGTCGTTGTGGAAGGATAACGCGCGCATGATCTAACGCGCTGCGTCGATATTTTCCCATGCCTCTCCGTCCGCGCCGTCCCGACGCCCCTCCCATTGCCCCTCCGTCATTCCGCATCTTGACTGCGGAATCTAGGTTGAAAACAAAAGACTCGAAAAGTCCAGTGATATGTGCAGTGGATTTTTCTCATATCTTCCAACAAAATTTCTTATGAGGAGCAATTTTGTTGACACGCCCGCAACTCAAAATCTCTGCGTGAAGACAAGCTCGAATGTGTCCTTGTCGAATTCGGACTGCCATACGTCGCTCCGCCTTTCGATTATTGAATGTTCAAGTTGCGGCGTGAATCCGTATATAAGACGCTGCGGCACGCCAGCGTAGGGCGCCGCGGGGTTGAGGGTTGCAGAGGCGAAACGTCCGCCAAAGCGGAATCGGTTATATCTAAAAAAGCCATGCGGAGGTAAACCTGCCAAAACCGACGGACGCGCGGCTTATGCGGTCGTCATGGCGGCTTCATTCATTACCGCGGATTCTCCTTCATCACAGGAATACACGCTATTGGACGCTTGAAGGAATGTCTTCTAAACGCCCCATAAAATGAGCCGTATGCTGGATTTCCGCCTGCCGCCGCCAAAAACGTAGCGATATGGAGAGCCATTACGCAAAAAATATCGAGAGGCGGCGCCGGAACGCCTCTCGCAGAACGTTTGATCAGGACTGTTCGGAGCCGGTTCCGGCGGAAACCGCTGGTTCCGCCAGCTTTTTAAGCGCATCCCCGGCAATCCGGTACATAGTCCACTCGTCCAGCGCCTGCCCGCCCCGACTTTTGTAGAACCTGATTGAAGGCTCGTTCCAGCCAAGGCATGACCATTCCAAACGACCGCAACCCCGTTCCGCCGCGATTGCCGCGATTCGTGCGAATAGGGTGGCGCCGAGTCCCTTGCCCCGGTATTCTGGTTTAATAAAAAGGTCTTCAATGTAGATGCCGGGCTTGCCCAAAAACGTGGAAAAAGTGTGGAAATAGAGGGCGAAGCCAGCGGGCTTTCCCTGGTATTCGCAGATGAGGACTTCGGCGGCGCCTCCTCGAAAAAGATGCTTCTCCAGATCATGTTCCGTGGCGCTCACCTGATCCGAAAGATGTTCATATTCAGCAAGCCCTCGAATAAATTCCAGAATAAGGGGAATGTCCTCTTTCCCGGCATCCCGTAAAACGGCGTCCCCGTTAATCTCGCGGCATCCCATTGCGCCCTCCATTGCATAGCGTTCACGGAGTTTCAACTCCTTGTCTCATTATAACCCGATACTTTGATAGCGATCAAGACTTCTGTCAAGACTTCCCGTACAGAAGCGGCGCGGCGGTTCGCGCGCCCTTCCGCTGCTGACAAGAAACGCGATTTATGATATGATCTGATCGCGTTCCAAACCTGACAAGCGTGAAACAAACCCAATCCAAGGGCGCTGTCCCGCGAGCGCGTTTTGGAACAGCTTCTGCCACTAAAAAGGAAGCGCATTGAAATATCTCTACGAAACCCATCTCCATACCACTCAGGCAAGCGCGTGCGCGGTCTCACGCGGGTCCGAATACATACGCGCATATAAGGCGCTTGGGTATACAGGCATCATTGTTACCGATCATTTTTATAATGGAAATAGCTGCATACAAAAAAACCTGCCGTGGCGCGAGTGGGTCGCGTGTTTTTGCAAAGGGTATGAAGACGCGAAGGCGGAAGGCGACAGGCTTGGACTGGACGTGTTTTTTGGGTGGGAAGAAACCTTTGACGGCGACGATTACCTCGTGTACGGACTGGATAAAGAGTGGCTTTTGGAACACCCGGAAGCCGCCTATTGGACGCGGGAGGAACAGTACAGAACGGCGCAAGAAAACGGCGGCTGCGTGGTGCAGGCGCATCCGTTCCGGCAGCAGTACTATATACAAGTCATTCGCCTCTCTACCGGTTTGGTTGACGCGGTTGAAATAGCTAACGCCGGCAACTGGGCGCAATCCTGCGACGCGCTTGCGAAGCGGTATGCGGAACGGCTGGGACTGCCCGCGACCGCAGGTTCCGATATACACGACACGGATCAAACCAGAACCGCGATGATGTTCGGCGTGTATCTGGATGCCAAGATGTCTTCCATACAAGACTATGTTCAGGCGCTGAAGCAAAACCGTCTTGAGTTGAAAATGACGCCCGGTCGCTGTGATTGGCGCGGCATGCCCGCTGTGCGGTTGCCGGTCGACATCATGGACAAGGATGGGCGTAGCGCCGGACACGATATATGGAATTTTTTAAGGGAAGGTTCCCTTAATACGGATAATACAGAGAAGGAGAGGCTGCGGTGAAATCGCTTAAAATTCTGAAAATAATGCGTGAAGAATTTCTGCATGTGCTGGCAGTGTTTCTGGCGCTCGTCTTTATGGTGTTGATCGCCGTTTATTTTATAAGTATGGTGAAAGATCATCTTGTTGAAAACATTGAAAGCGTTTTGAATACGGCGGAAGAGGTTGTGTACGCGAATCTCCGCGAAGCTGAAACCGCAGTGTTGAGCGCCTCGGTTTCCGTCCAGAACCAATTGAATAACAACTACGCGCAGGCGCAAATTAGATCCTACATTGAAGAACTCTCGGAGCAATTCAAGATGCCGTCGTCTATAGGCATACATGGATTTCTTGAGGTGTATGGATATATAAACGGCGAGTTTATAGCGGGCAACCGCTGGACGCCGCCGGCGGATTATGCGCCTGCGGAAAGACCGTGGTACATCGCCGCCGTAACTGCGGGCGGCGCCGTCGGGTATACCGCGCCCTATATTGATAAAGAATCGGGAGAGGTCGTGGTGTCGGCGGCCAAGCTCTTGAACGGCGGGAGCGAGCGGGGGATTGTCGTGGTTGACATTTATATGAACGATATATCCGCGTATATCACGAACCTCAAGGTTGCGAGCGGCGGATATGGGATGCTCATCGATCAGGATTTTGTCTATATAGCGCATCCCGACAAAACCTTCCTAGGAAAATACGCCTATGAACTCAACGCGAAATACGCCGCAGAATACGCCGATCTGGAACAAGAGCTTATAGAAGGGGTGAAAAATTATTCCGGCGTCGCATTGACAGGATATGACGGGCGCAAGATGGAAACCTTTTTTCGCAAATTGGAATACGGCTGGTACATCGGCGTAGCGGTTCCGGTTGACATCAACGATCATACATCGTACTTTATGATGTTTGTGTTTTCAGTGACGGCGATAATCTTTATACTTATTCTGAACTACATCGTCACTAAAATGAATAAAGCGAGAATGAAGGCGGATCAGGAAAACAGGAGCAAAACCTCCTTCCTCGCCCGCATGAGCCATGAAATCCGTACGCCCATGAATGTCATTACCAGTCTTGTAGAGATCATGCTGAGAAAGAACATAGCGAATGACGTGCGGGAGCAACTGCTGATCGTCAAACAATCAAGCGCCACTCTGCTCGTCCTTATAAATGACATTCTTGATTTTTCGCGGATGGAAGCCGGACAATTACAGCTTGAAACGAGAAACTACAACCTGTCGTCTCTTATCAATGATGTGGGGAACATCATTCGCATGAGGATCGTCGGCAAGCCTGTGGAATTGCTCATACAGGTGGAAGACGCCGCGCCTTCCACGCTTATCGGCGATGATCTCCGCGTCAAACAAATATTGATAAATCTTCTGACCAATGCGGTGAAGTACACCCAAGCCGGACGTGTTGAACTTCGCGTCAGCGTGAAGAAAAAGGACGACGCGCATCTCATCCTGTTTTTCAAGGTGAGCGATACGGGTGTTGGCATCAAGCAAAAAGACATGGAGCGTTTGTTCGCCGAATTCAGCCGCGTTGACACGAAACGCAATCAGGATGTGGAAGGAACGGGACTGGGGCTTGCCATTGTCAGAAACCTTTGCAAAGCGATGGGTGGCGATATTACCGTATCAAGCGTATATGAACAGGGGTCTACGTTCACCGTTTCCTTAATACAGGAGTTTATTGATGAGAAGTCGGCGGTTGAAGAGCGGGATCCGGAAGAGCAAGAAAATGAGAGCAGGCCGCCTTTTGTCGCGCCGGACGCCCATGTGCTGGTGGTTGACGATATTGACACTAATTTGATGGTCGTGGAAGAATTGTTGAGATTCTATGAATTGCGGATCGACACCTGCACAAGCGGCGACAAGGCGTTGCTCCTTGTACAGGAAAATTTTTATGATCTTGTGTTTATGGATCACATGATGCCGGGAATGGATGGCATCGAAACAACGCGGAGAATTCGGGCTATAGGAGAGGACGATCCCTATTTTCGGCGTGTGCCGATAGTCGCTCTGACCGCTAATGCGCTTGTAGAGTACCGTGAATTATTCCTCCAAAGCGGGTTTAACGATTTTCTCGCCAAACCTATCGAAGTGGAGAAGCTCTACGGCATCCTGAAAAAATGGCTTCCTCCAGAGAAGCGGCAAGCCACGGACAAATTGCAGGCAAGCGAGGCGGACGCGGAGGGCATGGACGATCTTGCCATAAGCAATATTGACGTTCGGGCTGGCATCAACAATACGGGAGGCTCTCTTTCCTCCTATTTGCGAGTGTTGCGGATTTTTTACAATGACGCGGAGGGGCGCATCGCGCACATCAAAAACGCCGCCGCGCAAGGCGACACCCAACTGTATACCACTATGATTCACGCGCTTAAAAGCGCATCCCGAAGCGTCGGCGCAGCCGAATTCGGCGATTTTGCGGAAGCCCTGGAAGCGGCGGGCAGAGCCAGAGACATCCCCATTATACGCAGGCGCACCGGCGAACTGCTTAATCAACTCTATTCCCTCCTTGCCAATATAAAGGCTTTCTTAAAGCGGCACACTTTAGAAGTTGAAACGAGTGCCGCGAACTTGTCAAAGGAGCAGTTGGAAAACCTGATGCGGGCGCTCTCCGATATGAAAGTGTCGGAAATCGACAGTCTTATAGCGGCATACAAAGCCTTGCCCATAAGCCGCGCCGCAAAAGATGCCCTTGAAAGCATTGAAGAGGATATTTTGCTCTTTGAATACGAAAAGGCGACGGCTGAGATCAACGAGATGATGCTTAATATGCCCACCTGAAGCCGATTGACGGCATGGGTATGGGCAGTTGATAGCTCGCCGTATTTGAGCCTTGATCTTCTTTGCCCGTATACGAGTTGAAAGACGTGTTTCGTTGCCGTGTTTCAAGCGTGGCAAGGATGTTTTCAACCGCAATATACACTTCCATTTGCCCTCTGCCGGCTCTGCTGTACGCAAAAAATGAAGCCTTGACATCCCACGTCAGGGCGAAACCATCCCGTTCCGTATCGGAGTAGAGGCTTGGACGTTTGTATTTTTGGATAATATTCACGGTACTCCCGTTCTCGTCAAGAACAATGACCGGATAACTGGCGATTTCTCCGGCGATTGTTTTAGGCGAGCCGGACGCGAACCCAAAACGGGTCGCTATATTGAAAGACCGAAGCGGTTTGATGTTGATCACGAGATTTAGGTTGTGAAACCGGTGAAAATTAGGATAGAACCAATCCGCCGTATAGGCGCCGCTTGAGGGATTCCGGTACCGCGCCCAATTAAACGAGTAGGAAATCCAGCCGTCCCAATAGCGGGAGCTTGCTTTTTGAAGCATGACATCAAATCCCCATATCCGCCCTTCCCCGTCAAACGCGCGCTCAATGGCGATGGTCTGATTTGCGCTGTTCGTTGCAAGCGAGGAATACGCCCTGTCGAACACGTATTTGTAGTACCCTTCAAGATTGACGCTGAAACCCAGAAAATCAAGTTTGATTCCTGCGATTGACGTCCATGAGCGGTTTTGTTTGAGTTCAAAATCGTCGATGCCGTCTCCGGACTGAATGCTGGAGATGTTGTCAGTTATTGACGAGAAAAGCCCGGAGCCGATAGTCGCGGTGATGTTGTCAAAAACGCCCGCGTTTTGAGCGATGTTCCAATCGAGGTTGAGGCGGGGGTTGAGCGCAGGCAGGGTTTGCAGCGTGAAATCATTGCCGGCGAAGAGGAGGTGATCGACTCGAAAGCCAAGTTCCCCACCGAACCGCTTTTTGGGAGAGGTGTATTCCAAAAGGGCGTAGACTGATGATGTGAGCGTCTGATTGGCGGTGGAGTTGTTGTAATCCGCAGGATAATTGAGATACACAGGGTAGTATTGTCCATCGCCGCCTTGCAATCCATTTGAAAATGGCGGAGTTACAGCCAGCCTTTCAAACTCCGCTTGATCGTGTTCTTCCAATTCGTACCGGGCGTATAACCCCTGGATGCCGGCGGCAAACAGAAACCCTTTGCCCACATCCCAGTCGTAATCCACCCGCGCTTGATAGTTTGTCGCAGTGTCAACCATGTCCGCGAACATGGTGGTGTCAACGGTGTAAGTCTCGCTGGTTATAAGAGCATTGTTCCCGAACAGTGTTAAAAAATCGTTAGAATACGGCACGGTCAAATAGTAATCAATAAAGCCGTGAAGGGTTGTCCGCAAAAAACCGCCGCCGATGGACGCTTTCAGCGCCATATTCGGCTTCGGGTTGAATATAAACCCTGTAATCAGAAATCCTTGCAGGTTAAACCATTCAAAGTCAAAATCCGTGTGCATCGTCATGTCGTTGTATTCAACCGGGTTGTTGTAAAACGCGCCCGCGCCGTCGCCGCCTATAAAGCCGAACATCGTCCATTCAAGATTTTGCGTAAACCGGTAATTCGCGTCAAACGCCGCGCTCCTGATGTACGGGGCGGTTTTGATGTAGTTCACTTCATCAACAGCGAGTTTCGCTAATGAAACAAAGGGATCCCAGTAAGTCGCTTTTCCCATGATCATGACGCCGCCTTTGCCGAAAAGCGGTTGCGACACATTGAGATTCGCGGCGCTTGAAGACAAGCCCAGTTCAAGCTCAACGTCGGAAGTCTCCGGTCTGCGCCCGGTTATTTCAAGCAGTCCAGAGATGGTATGCCCATAGCGGACGGAAAACACCCCGTGCGAAAGCTGGGCGCTTTGCACCATGCGCGGGTCAAAGATGGATATCCCGCCTCCCCAATGATAGGGGTTTTCTATGTAAAACCCGTCAAAAACGGCGGTCAGATCCCCGGGTTCCCCGCCCCGAATTGAAGGCATGGCGTTAAACATGCCCGTATAGCCAACACCGGGAAGGAGCTTGATCGATGTCATAACGTCTTCGATAACGCCGATTTCTGCGGTACGCGCCAAATTTTCGCCGGAAATCGCCACGCTGCGTCCGGTTTTGGTTTCGCTTTCACCGGGTTTTTGCGCCTCAATGACGAGTTCCCTGTTTTCCAAGCCCGCGCCGCCGCTTAACCGCAGGCCGACGGTAAATGTCGTTCCAGAAGGCGGCGTGATGAAGATCGCGTTCTCATATCCGGGGTACGCTATCTGCAAGCGCGTCTGCCTGTTGTCAGGAACGGCAAGCGCGACCCGGCCATTTTCATCGGTCGTTTTTTCGGCGCCAACGGCGCCGCCTTCCACGCGGACAACCGCCCCTTCAAGCGGCATGTCAAGTTCAATGTCCTCTACAATGATAGTTATATCACGCGCATAAAGATGACCAGTAAGAATAAAAAAAAGAATGAACGGCATGGAGCGCAGGATTTGACGAACCGGCGAATATATATATGGCATAACAAACCTCTGTTATGATACTATAGCGTTTGTTATGAAAAAAGCAAGCGTTATTGTCATGCTCCTTGTCGTCATTGCGCTCGTGATTGGCGGAGCCGTCGGCTTCTTTGCGTTTATTGTTCCATATCAGGCTAAACGCCTTGAGGGAAAGACGCGGCGACTGAAAGAGTTGCAGGAAACCTTTGTTCCTGTCCGGTTCAGACTGCTGGAGCGAAGCGATTCCTCCATAAAAGCCGAATTCCGCTTTTATTCGATGATCGTCGACAACATAGAAGCTGTTGACATGGAGGTTTTTTCTCAAGGAAAAGAGGTCGCGCCCCCTCGGATTATTGAAATCGAAGGATCCGAGCTTTTCATAGATTCCGTTAAAATACCGAACGGCTCGCTTCTGCCCTACGATCCTGACGCGGTCTGGGTTTTTCCATATCGCATCTTTTCAGATGTTATTGCGCCGGAACACGCGCTTCCCATCTATACATGGTACAATGACAATGGATTTCCGGCCATATACAACGCGCTTGATCTGGAAGAACAAGACAAAGCCGCGTTGTCGCGTGTGTATGCGGACATGCCAAAATCGGACGCCGGAAACGCCCTGCATGACATGAGCAGGCTCGTCCGTTTCAGACTGAACGTGTGGTACGATGTTGTCGCGCATGTAAAGAAGGGCGGACTGGAAATTATAGGCGAATGAACTGCCGCGCATCCGAAAAGGGCGGCGTTTTAGGCTGAACGCCTCCGCATCGCCTTCCGGCGTCTTTACGCCCCGCCTGCGCGAATCGGGCGCGGCGGGTCTATTATTTGCCCCCCTCGGCAAGCCGCCGGCAGGTTTTCACCACTTCCGGGGCTTCCACGCTTCAGGCGTCGCGGCGATGTCCATCGTATCCCCGGACTGCTCCAGCGCGAAAAACCCGCGCTTCAGCGCGTAGCCCTTCACACACCCCCTCATAATCCCTCCGGCTATCGCCCCGATATAGTCCCGCTTGTCGTTATGGGCGTCCGCGTAGGCGCGCAGAATCTCCATGCGTTTGACGTGGCCGTCACCATCCTCCACAGACGGATGCGTTTTAATCTCCACGGCAAGCGCGCAGCCGTCGTTTTCCAGGAGAACGTCCACTTCGGCGAGGATATTGCCGGTGTTTATGTCCTCGTACTTGACGCGGGGGCCGCTTTTGCCGAACGCGTAGCCGAGCGCGTTGAACTTTCTTAGCAAGCCGGGTGACACCAAACGCTCCGCCAGCTCGCCGAACCGGTCGCTGAGTTTCCCCATCGCCTGATTGAGTTCGCGCTTGGACTCTTTCAAAAACCGCTCGGTATCTTTGTGCTGTCCCGCAAGCTCTTCGTGCTTTTCAGCAATTCTTTGTATAGTAGCCCAGATCTGTTCAAAGGTCAGCCCCATCTGCGGCCTCACTGCCATAATCGCCTCCTGCGGCTATAATAACACTCCCGCCTGGAAGAGTCCATCATTGCGTAAACAAACAGAGCTTGGACATCTTTAAATGTCAGCCCCCGCCCTGCCGCCGCTAAAAGTTTTGAAAAAAAAGTTTGACGGCTTTGAATGGCACCTGATATAATGAGAATCGCCGCATTAAAAACGTACATTCGACGTCCCAGCCAATCCGTCGTTCCGCAAGGAACACGGGCGTTGCGGTCATCCTCCATTGAACGGAAGCGTTTGACGAGGCGTTGGCGTCTGGAAGCCGCACGATGTCGCCGTGGTTATGACAAATCAGTCAAAGACCACCGGCATAGCCGACGGCTTGAGGAAGCCCCCTTAAAGGGGGCTAAAAATTCCAATAATAAGGGAGACTGCTATGAGCAAAATGAACAAAAAAGGCAAAACGCTTGAGGAATTGCTGGCGTTGATACCCGGCGCGGACGGGACGCTAAAACCGGCGAGAAACGTGTGAGACGCGCTTGCGCTTGGGGAGGCGGCGGCGCTTGTCGGCTGCCGCCTCCCCAAGCTGACACTCCCAATAACCCGTACCAGACCAAAGTATTGCCCACGCTGAGCGCCGGCGCGGCGACCGCCACGATTGCCAAGGACGCGCAAAACGCTAATATATTGAATGTTTCAAACACAATCCCGAACGGCGCGTCTGCGACGCAACTCTCTCTATTACACTCGAATGTACACAAATATACCCGATATGAGCCCGCAATAGCTGAAACTTTGAAGCGGACGCGCCTGTGGGACTAACTCTTATTGACAAAAAAGAATATGTATGAGAAAATAACAATTATGGGTTATGAATGAATAATACTTTAGCTGTCAAAAAAATTACTACTAATTTTATATCCCTGCGGTGGGAGGAATTATGGCTATTAAAGTCGCGTCAAGAAATACGCTTGACATTGAGGGAATCGCGAAAGAAATAGATCAGGTTGATATAAAAGTAGTTATCTATTTTTTCTCTTCTGAA
>JAITIK010000076.1 GCA_031279555.1 Treponema sp.
AAGGACTCACCCGAAGTATTGACGAAGAAATAAATGAGATAGCCGGCAGTTCGGATCAGATCAACGGTACGGTTATGGGCGTTAATGAGATCAGCGAAAAGAATACGTCAAATATCAACCCCTTGGTGGAGGAAGTGGCGAAGTTTAAGGTGTAGGGCGCATTTCCGGCTACGGCGAACCGAAGGTTCGGCGGCGCCTTATTTTTCATTTCAATTATGCCACTGGCATCATCGCCGCCAAGTTGTATTATCATCATCAAGAGTTTGCCCCAACGGATACAATTATCGCCTTGCAATTTTGGATTCCGCATAAAGCGCCTCTTTTAATACGGCTTTTATCACGTTAACGGGAACGGCGTTTCCCGCTTGTTTTCTTGTTTGGCTGTCGCTGCATACAATTTTAAATGAGTCGGGAAACCCTTGCAATCGCAGCATTTCACGGGAAGTCAACCTCCTCATTCCATTTACAAGCAAATAATTGTATGACGCTCCAGCGCGCAAGGCGCAAGAGTAGGGGTAACTTGATATATTGCCGCCTTTGTTCTCGTGCCATATGCCAGGATAGAATTCACTCGCATGTTTCGCTTTTCTTTTTTTGACAATTTGATCGCTTGCAAAATATTTGGCGTCAACGGCGTCTTCTTTTTCCAAAATATCTTCCAATTTTCCCTGCGGTTTTGGGTTTGGAAAGGAAAAATTGACATTATTATTTAGAAAACCAACAATAATAATGCGTTCCCGTCTTTGCGGCAATCCAAATTTTAAAGCGTTTAATATATCATGATAAACTTTATAACCTAAATCTTCCAATGTTTTTAAAATGATTTTTAATGTTCCGCCTTTGTTATGCGTCTTCAATTGTTTTACATTTTCGAGAACAAATATTCTCGGCTTCTTTTCTTTTAATATTCTGGCTATTTCAAAAAATAATGTTCCCCGAATGTCATCAAATCCTAATTTTTTTCCAATAATGCTAAACGGCTGGCAGGGAAAACCCGCAAGCAACACATCATGGGCGGGGATTTCTGACGCTTCAATGCGCGTTATATCGCCATGAGGAGCCAACTTATAATTTTCCGTATAGGCTCGTTTCGCTTCGGCGTCTATTTCACTTGCGAAAACGCATCTTCCGCCGAGAGCGTCCGCCGCTTGGTGAAAACCGCCTATGCCGGCAAACAAATCGATGTAGGTAAATTGCATAACCTCACGCATACTACAAACGCCAACAGTAAAAACTTCGATCCCGGCGTTTAAATGTCTGGCATCCGGATTCTTAACCCGGTTATTCGAGTTCCAAGCTCCGGTTCTCATTCCAAAAAGCCGTCATTACAAAAGTATGTTCTTTCAACGGTTCTTTGAACAAGGCATTTGTTCGGAAACTGAGGTTTCCGAACAAATGCCATTATATTTGATGCAGTTTATTGTGGCAAGGCGTTTACGCCGCGCTATAACAATATGGAAGAAAAAAGCTTTTTCCAAAACCGTCGCTCCGCGTATTTTGAGAAAGACTCCATGTTCAAAAATTTTGAAAGCATTTCGTCTAGCAGTTTGTCGCGCTTCGCGCATAAATCCCCAAAAATCGCCAGTTAGGCGGTTTCTTGCCGCGCAAACTGCCATCGAACCAAAGGTTCGCAGGATCCCAATAATCGGGATTTTTGTGGTACTTTGTACCACAAAAATCCACAAGCGCGACAAACTTCTAGCGGCCCAGCTTGCGTCGCCGCGCCGCAAACATTCAACATTCGGCGATAATTGAGCGTAGTTTCAGTATGTATGATGGTTCCACCGAAAGTTCATCCAAGCCCATCTCTACAAAACTTTTGGTCAGCGAGAAGTCAGCGCCTAAGGCTCCGCAAATGCCGCACCAGACGCCCGCTTTGTGGGCGTTTTCACACGTCAGCCGGATAAATCGCAATATCGCTTCATGATGCGTGTCGCAGAAAGAGGAAAGCGAATCGTTCTGCCGGTCTATGGCAAGCGTGTACTGCGTCAGATCATTCGTACCTATGCTGAAAAACGCCGCTTCTCGCGCCAATACATCGCTTATAAGCGCTGACGCCGGCGTCTCTATCATAATACCTATAGGAACATCTTCCTTAAAGGCGATGCCTTTGGACGCAAGTTCCTCACGCACGGCCCTTGCCAACTCCTTCGCCTTGAGCAGTTCTTCCAAAGAATTTATCATCGGAAACATTATCGCCGCATTCCCATGCGCCGAGGCGCGGTAGATCGCCCGCAACTGGGTCTTAAACAGATCTGGACGGGTAAGGCATATACGAATAGCCCGCATTCCAAGCGCGGGGTTTTCTTCCTTAGGCAACTTAAAATAATCAACCTGTTTGTCCGCCCCTATGTCAAGCGTACGGATAATGACTTGTCTGTCCCCCATTTTTTCAAGAACCTTCCGGTAGCTTTCGTACTGGGTGTCCTCATCGGGATAGTCGTTCCTGCCAAGATAGAGAAATTCGCTGCGGAAAAGCCCTATGCCCTCCGCGTCTCCGGCAAGAGCGGCGTCCGCGTCGCTTACAGAACCGATGTTGGCGTAGAGTTTCATGGGGCGGCGCGCCTTTGTAAGAGTCGGCTTGCCTCGCATTTTCTCCAAGTTTTCTCGTTCCTGACGCTGCCGTTCTTTTTTTTCTTCCAACTCTTTGATTATGCGCGGCTCCGGGTCAATATACAAAACGCCAGTTTCGCCGTCAAGCGCCGCATCTTTGCCAGACAAGTCTTCGGAGAGAAAGGCGCCGAAGGAGATGATAGCGGGAATGCCCATGGTTCGGGCGAAAATAGCCGTATGGGAATTGGCGGCGCCCTGAGCGGACACCAAAGCGCGCACTTTGCTTCGATCAAGCTGGGCGGTTTCACTTGGCGTAAAATCATCGGCTGCAAGAATGACCGGCTCGTCTTTTCCCTCAAGAATTTGCTCCTCCCCGGACAGCAACTTTATCACCCGTTTGGACACATCGTAGATGTCTATGGCGCGGGCTTTCATATACTCGTCATCCATATCGGCAAAATCCTGCGACAAGCGGGAACCGGCGGTATTGACCGCGTACTCGGCGCAGACCTTTTCCGTTTTGATGATCTCAATTATAGGGTCAGTGTAATCGGTGTCTTCGAGCATCATGCGGTGTATCTCGAAAAGCAGGGCGTTTTCTTTCCCGATCTTGTCGGTCATTGACCCGGCTAACTCGTCTAGTTGTTCCGCCGCTGTTGCGCGAGCCGCCTGAAAGCGTTTGATTTCTTGTTCAACATCATCTATGGGACGTTTTGCAACGGAAAGACTCGTCCGTTTAAGGAAGGAAAGCCGTCCTCTAGCAATCCCTGCGCTTACACCCTTGCCTTGCAGTGTGATCATGATGCAACTCCATAGGCTTTGAGAAGCAGCGATTCCGCCTCAGCGTTCCACAAACCCGCGTGAGTCTGGCAGCTTGCG
>JAITIK010000114.1 GCA_031279555.1 Treponema sp.
TTGAGGACTGGCGGAAGCGGGAAGGGTGCGCGGCATGAGCAAGTGCGTTCTGAGCTTTAGCCATGAAGTCGGCGGCGACATCGCGGCCAATTACGACAACAAAAAGGCCCTCAAAAAATACTGGATTAACGATTTAAGAAGCCGCCTCGCCGAAAACGATCTGACCATAGATGACGGCATCGGCTGCTTCCAAGCCCTGAACAAGGGCGGCGATTACGATGAGGCGACCCTTAGTGTCGCTTATCTTTGAACAAATCCACCTGATCCAGCCGCTTACCTTCGGCTTCCCGTCCCAGGATGCGCCTCCTGATCCGCGCTCGTCCCGGCCCGCCGTCGACACACAATATCCCCTCGCCCGGTAAAGGCCCCCCCCCCCCCCCAATAAATCTTCGCGCCGTCGCCATCGCGCCCCTCCCTTTAACATATCCTACCTCCTGGGCCGCAGGGCGTCTCGGCGTCCACGCCGCATGGCGCCCGCATTCCCATCCGCTATGGGTTAGACTTCTCGCGTCGTTCATTTCGCCTCCCGTCCATTGAACTTTAGCGGCGCGCCTTGACAGGAGGCTCTTTTATATTCCCTGAAATGTCAAACTATTTGGCCCCCCAGTCAAAGCCGGGGGAGTACTTATTATATTTAGATGACAACGCAAAATTGTTTTTCAAATAAATTGATAAATGAATATTTTAACGGAAAAACCATTATTAATATCACCATGACAAAAACATGAGATGGAAAAAATGGATTGTGTTGTTAATCTTGATGATATTGAAAAAAAATAGTTGACATTGTATGAATAAGCATGATATTTATACGCAAAATTTTACAATCACTATTTTATTATTATCCCATTGGCGCTGCGGCTGAAATTGGAGTTTCCGATGAAAAAGTCAGCCTCTCGGATGCCATAGACCGGGGAAAAGCGAAGGGCGCTAAACCTCATTGCGAATCAACTCCATACAAACCACAGGAAAAACGCCGCGGCGGTTGTTGTGATGAGCGTAAAAGGCAGTCCTATTTTAAGCCATCCGGCGAAGTCCAGCTTCACCCCTTCTTTCTTGAGAATGCCAACCGAGACCACATTCGCCGAAGCGCCAAAGGGCGTGAGGTTCCCGCCAAGGCAGGAGCCGATCAGCAGGGCGAACATGTAGAGTTCCGGTTTTAATGAGAGCGAATCGGCCAGCGTTGTGGTGACGGGAAGCATGGCGATAATATATGGCACATTGTCAACAAAGCCGGAAACGAAAACAGACGCCAAAATGATGACGACAAAACCCAGCAGGATGTCGCCGCCGATGAACGTGGAGAGAGCGCGCGCCAGATCGTCAAGCAGCCCTGTTTCCCCTACGGCTCCGATGACGACAAATATGCCCACAAGGAACAGGATCGTTTCCCAGTCGAGCCGTCTCGCCAACGACACAGCCGCAGGAACGCCTTCCTTGCGTATAAACGCATACCACAGAAGACCCGCGACGCCAAGTCCCAGAACTAGAGCGCCGGATATGAAAGAAACGCCGGTATGAAAAAAAGATCCTCCCGCAAGTCCCAGAATCATAAGAAGCAAGAGAATAGAAGGGAGCATCGTTAAAACCGATTCGCGGTCAATGGAGAGCTTCGCTTTGGCGCCTCTTGCAAAACAGGCGTAGAAATACATGGCGCCCGCAAGCATGCCGGTTTGTACGGTGAAAAAAATCGATGCGCGTCCGTCATAGACAAAAAAATCGTTGAATCCATATCCCGCGAAACTTGCGAAAATCATGGAGGGCGGATCGCCTACCAGCGTCGCCGTTCCCTGCAAATTCGCCATGACGGCAAGTCCCACCATGAAACGGGTCGGGGCAATCTTCAATTTGGCGCATAAAGCGAGCGCTATGGGCGCCATGACCAGCACGGTCGCCACATTTTCCACAAAAGCGGAAATAAGCCCCGTAATGACCAGCAGCGCCACAATAGCGACGCCGGCGTTGGGCGAACGCAAGACGATGACATCCGCAATCACCGCCGGAACGCGGGAATATATAAACAGTTCGGCGAGGATCAGGCTGCCGGTGTAAATCATCAGGACATTCCAGTTTATCAATGTTCCAAGCGCATCCAGCGGTGAAACCACCCCAAGGATAACGATCAGGAGTGCAGCGATAAGCGTCGCCCACGCCTTTTTGTGCGGAAACGCCACTACGATAGCGTACATGACGACTGTAATTGCAAGAACGATCCATTTCATTTCAACCACCATAGGCGCTATAGTTTATAGGAAAGAGCGTGTTTGTCAAGATATGCCGGGGAATGCATAGATAAAAAAGCCCGCTTCCTTGGAGCGGGCTAACCGTTAAGAAGATAGGTTTAACATAAACGGTATAGCGTATCCGCCGCATCATCGCTCTCAAATGCGTCTTCCCTTCTATCTTTGGCGGCAGATTCAATGCCCATGTCGAATGCGCCAGCAACGCTCTGTTCACAAGCGGTTTGCAGTCCGCGACCGGCGTGTTCAAAAATAGAATGAACCTTTCCCAAAATGCGCGAAGCGACAGGTTTGGGAAAGCCGCCTTAGATTTAGAGGGAAAAAGTTGTTGTTTAGAAGAATAAAAGTAGAATAAAATGCAGGCATTTTATTTTTGCGCGGCTCCTAAAAGCTAAGCCGGTTTATTCGCGCCGCCTTTATTCAGGCGCTCCGGTGAACGTTGGTATATCGTCATAACGCCCTGAATTGTTCCAGTACGTGTAGCCGGGAGAACCCGCGCTGCCCACGCCCTCAATTTGGCGGCGTACATAGTCTTTGTTGTAGTACCTGCGATCATAGGACACATTGAGGTAAAAGGCTTGCGCCCAAGGGCGGATCAGCGCCTGTTTGCGGGCGATAGTCGCCGTTCTTCCCGTACCGATGTAGTAGATACGGTAAGGGCGCAGTTCCGCAGGCTGCTGGGCGAGAAATGTCTGCTCAAAATGACTAGGGTAGTACATGGGGCAGATGACATCTACATATGGGGCGAGGAGTTCAACTTCCTGACCGGTTCTCGCGCCGGTACGGTACCAGCCGTTCGCCCCGTATATATCAATAGAAATAGGCGCGGTGATTCGGGCGCGGACATGCCGCAAGAACGAGAGGATCGCGCTGTCCTTGTCCATGCCCGAATCTTGCCACCGGTACCGCGCCGCCGCCAAGTTGTCGCCGTCAGTGGGAAAGCGGATGTAGTCGAACTGAATTTCATCAAAGCCCCGGTCTTGCAGTTCCTTTGCTATCGCCGAGTTGTACTCCCACACCTCCTCGGAATATGGATCCACCCACTGTTCGTCAACATACGCGCGCTCAATGACGTAATCGGGATCGTTTGAGGGAAGGATAAGCGCGTCAGCGCCCGCATTTGCGTCCGCGTCCGCTTTTTTCACCTTGCGGTCGTAATAACCCTGCCATGGCTTGTTGTTCCACCCGTCCCATACCGCATACTTCCCGCCATTTTTTTTCGCCAATTCAGGATCTTTGAACGCCACGATGCGGGCGACGGTGTAAACGCATCGCTCTTTCATGACCGCAAGAAATTGGTCAAGGTCAACAGGGTTGAAAACCCGGCCTTTAGCCGCAATAGACGGATCTTTCGGGGTGAATCTAAGGCGTCCATAGTCGTCCTTCATGTCGATGACCACCATGTTAAGCCCTCGATCCGCAATGAGCGCAAGATGCTTGTCGAGCGCCGCCGCCGTGACCGCCTGATTCACCGGCAGGTACAAACCGGCTTTTCCCGCCGCCGCTTTCACACGCGGATTATGTTCCTCATTCACCAGCCATAACTCCGAAAGCCCCACAGTCTGTTCTCCCGCGCTCTTTTTGGCGGTGTTGGCGATAAATATGCAATTCGGCGTCCAGGGAACATTGTTTGGAAGCGCTTTTATGAAAGCAAGCATATCGGCGCGGGGCGCAAAGACAAGCGGCTGGTTGTTGGACAGGGAAGTTATATCGGCTTCCATAATGGCGTTGTCCTGCACAAAACGGAATGCTCCCGCATTCACCTCAAGAGAGTCAACCACGCCGAAAACGCTCTTGTCCGACCATATCACATCAAAACGCCGGCGCTCCCAGTCAAGCCGGTAGAGCCTGCGCCGGAAGGTTTGAGATGCGAACACCGTTGTCTTTCCATTCACAACGGCGACGGCAATATCAGAAACCTCATCAGGGTTGCCTGTTGTTTCAAGTTTTTCAATGCCCGTGTTGATTTCCGTCCATACGGCGCCCTTTTTATCCGGTTGCAGGCAACTCACGCCGTAGATGCTGTGAGAGGCGAAAATCGTCGCTTCGGGCAGTTCCGCCACCGCCACCGCTTTCACGCCGTCTGTTCTAGAGGAAGGGCTGCCCATACTCTTCCACGACGCGCCTTGATCCCGTGAAAAATACACGGCGTCTTTCATGGCAAGCGCCATCATATCGCCGTAACATTCAAAATCCTTAATTTCCTGTACAATATTGATAAAGGACTTCTTTCCGTCCTCGTAGACTTTTATCCGTTTTACAGGCAGCCCGTTGTTTCTCATTTCCCAGTTCTTGCAGTCCGTTGAGAACGCGATGCCGTTGCCAGTGAGGAGCACCCAATAGTTCTGCCCGCGGATTATTTTCTTGACGGAACTGCCCGTCCACAGCGTCTCAAGCCTGCCGTTTTTGGCAAGCGCGTATAAACCGCTCTCGCCGCCTATAAGGAGCGGAGCGACGTACGGAGCAGGGGCTGTCACTGGAACGCTTTTTTCAGGCATAGTCTCGGCGTACAGCATTAAAGGCGGACAAAAGAGGAAAAGCAAGAAAAAAACCATACAGTACTATACCTTGAAAGAGGTTCTTGTGCAATAAGATAAAATTTTGAACATTTTATTTCTGCACAGTTCCTAATCCTCTTCCATCTGTCGCATGGCGGACAGATTCTTGATGACACGCCGTCGTCGCCATCTCCTGAACGCTCCGCTTCTTTTCACCACAACGCCTCCTTGACAAATCCGCGCGCCTGCAAAAGGGCAAGGAGCCTCTCCCTTACAGACTGCGCATCCGCGACATTCCGGCGGGGAATCCTACATTCAGCGCTTGGCGGCGACTCCCTCCATTTTCTCAATTATCCTTGGCTGTAACCCCGCTTGAAAAACCGGCGTTTCTCCAAGATTCATACATCCGCGTTATTGACAAAAAGAGAAAATGTCCGCTATAATACATACTGTTTTTATCAATTTTATAACTTATTAAACATAGGATAAAAATAAGGAAGATATGTCAAATAGAGTGGCAGACAACCTGATGGAACTGGTGGGAGATACGCCCCTCCTGCGGCCCCACAGGTTTATTAAGCTCGCTGGAATTGAGGGAGCCGATCTTCTCCTTAAATTGGAGTACTTCAACCCCCTCTCCAGCGTGAAGGATCGCATCGCTAAAGCCATGATCGAAGACGCCGAAGCCAAAGGTGTTTTGAAGGCCGGTACGGTGATTATTGAGCCAACATCGGGCAATACGGGGATTGGTCTTGCTTTTGTTGCGGCGGCCAAGGGGTACCGCCTCATCCTCACCATGCCCGACACCATGAGCGTTGAACGGCGGCAATTGCTCTGGTCTCTGGGAGCGGAACTAATATTGACTCCCGGCGTCTTGGGCATGAAGGGGGCGGTGAACAAAGCTCTGGAACTCAACGCCCAGATCAAGGGAAGCCTGGTTCTCCAGCAGTTCTCCAACCCTGCCAATCCGGAGATTCACCGGAAAACCACGGGGCCTGAGCTATGGGAAGCGACTGATGGCAAAATCGACATCCTTGTAGCCGGGGTTGGCACCGGCGGAACCATCACCGGGACGGCGGCATTCCTTAAAGAGAAGAAGGCTGATGTAAAGGCGGTGGCGGTGGAACCGGATGCATCCCCGGTGCTATCGGGAGGCAAACCGGGTTCCCATCAGATACAGGGGATTGGAGCGGGCTTTGCGCCTGACGTCCTCGACATTTCGATTATTGACGAGATATTCCGGGTGCGAAATGAAGAAGCGGTGGACACCGCCAGGGCGCTTGCCCGGAAGGAAGGGCTTTTGGTGGGCGTATCATCGGGAGCCGCCGCCTTTGCCGCGGCGAAGATCGCTTCCAGAACCGAAAACAAAGGCAAGACCATCGCGGCCATTCTTCCCGATACCGGAGAACGCTACCTTTCGACGCCGCTGTGGAATGACATTCCCAAAACAAAAAGTCCCATTTGGTACTAGAGGAGGAACAAATATTGAGCGCTATTGTTGACAGACCCCGGTATACATGCGCATTGGGAGGCGCGCTCGCCCTGATGAGGGCTATGAACCGGACTATTCCCATTGCGCATGCTGGCGCGGGCTGCGCGTACAATTACTATATAGGCGGCAACGCTGGCGCGGGTTATCTGGGTGGCGGCTACTGCGGCGCGGTTTCCACGCCTTCCACCAATGTGACGGAAAAAGAAATCATCTTCGGCGGAGAGGGACGCCTTGAAGAGCAGATACGCGCCACGGTGGAACTCATTGACGGCGATCTCTACATTGTCATCTCCGGATGCCAAGTTGAAATGATAGGCGATGACATACGCGCGGCGGTCGACGCTATTGAAGGTCTCCCCGCGCCGGTACTGGCGGTACAGACACCGAGTTTCAAGGGCAATTCCCAGTATGGCTACGATCTGCTGCTGGAAACGCTCGTACGGAAATACATTGTAAAAACCAACGCCAAGCGCAAAAAGGCGGTTAATATTTTCGGAATCATCCCAGGAAACGATCCTTTTTACAAAGGCAACCTGAAAGAGATCAAACGGGTTCTCTCCCTCATCGGCGTTGACGCCAACACCTTTATCGGCGAAAGGGAGACCCTTGACAATTTTCGCAACGCTGGAAGCGCCGAACTCAATATCGCGCTTTCCGATGTGTACGCTCCCCTCTCGGCGGAGGCGTTTAAAGAAGTTCATGGAATTCCTTATATACGGGAACAGTTTCCCATCGGTTTTTTCCAGACTGAACGCTTCCTGCGCAATGTGGGCGAGGCTCTTGCGATAGATGAGGCGGTTGTCAATAAGTCCGTCAAGGCGGAAGAAGAAATCTATTTTGACTATTTTGAACGCATCGCCGACATCTACAATGACGTTGAACTCCAGCGTTACGGGGTTGTGGCGGCTGATTCCAACTACGCCCCGGCAATTTCCCAATTCATTTCCGATGAATTAGGCTGGATTCCCCACCTTACTATGGTGACGGACCCTGTCACCGAAGAAAACAAAGCCGACCTAGACAAGCGTTTTAAAAATTACCTGTCGGGACTTGAACCCAAAGTTTATTACGATACAAACGCCTCGGCCCTTCGCCATTACCTTGCCGGCAACTGGGAACGGAACCGCAATCACATCTATTACGAACCTTTTTCTCCGGCGGTAATATTCGGCGGCGTTTATGAGCGGGATTACGCCGAAGAATTGGGCGTCCCCCTGCTTTCAATTTCGTTTCCCTTAACAAACAGGGTTGTATTTAACAAAACCTACGCGGGTTTTAACGGCGGACTCGCCTTGGCAGAAGACAGTTTCAGCCTGCTGGTGGCGGCGCGGTAATAGAGGAAGATGCGGATGGCAATGAAAATAGAACGGGCGGCGCCGCCCAGGGAAGACAGGCTCCAAGCGGGAACCGCCTATTGCGGAACCTGCGCGGAATTGCGGGAACGTCTGGGACGCAAGGACGGCGGTTGTTTTAACCAAGCCAACCGGAGTTTTGGGCAGAGTTTCGGCTACCAGTTTACTCTGAGTCTGGCAATGCTCAACACGTTGCGGAATACGGTGGTGATTGTTCATGGACCTGTAGGCTGCGGCTTTTGGTCTGTTGGCGGCGTTGGCGCGACTAGAGCCATGAAACGCCTGCGGGATTCCACCCAGAGAAGCACGGTACAACTTTCCACCAACCTTGACGAAAGCGACGTAATTTCCGGGGGCGAAAAGAAACTGCGGGAGGCGGTGATCTACGCTGACAGGGAATTCCGTCCAGAAGCCATTGTGGTTACATCCACCTGCGTTCCCGCCCTCATCGGCGACGATGTGGACAATATTCTCGACGGCCTCCAGAAGGACGTTTCGGCGGACTTGGTGTCGGTCAATTGCGAGGGGTTCAAAACAAAACTCATGGCAACCGCCTACGACGCGGTGTACAACGGAATACTCAAAAATTTAAGTAAAAAGAAAATTGAACGGGAAAAACTCGTGGTTCCGGACAAACTGGACGACATACTCTGGAATTACACCAACGCCCATACGATCAACGTGTTTAACGTTGGTTCTATGGGACGGTCAGACGAACTTGAGCTTGCCCGGCTTCTCAACGCCCTTGAACTTAAAGTCAATTTTATTCCCTGTTTCGCGTCGCCCAAGGATTTCCGCAAGGTTCTCGACGCGGCTCTTAATATAAGCGTCTGCGGCACCCATGACGATTATTACGTCAAGCATATTTCGGAAGAATACGGCGTTCCCTATATCATCGACACCATGCCCATTGGGAGAAAAGGAACCGGACGGTGGCTTATGAAAATAGCGGAACATTTCCGCATTGAGGAACAGGCGAGGCTTTTAATTGAAAAAGAAGACGCGGCGCTCAACGAAGCCATGCGCCCGTACCGGAAGGCGCTCAAAGGAAAGCGGGCGTATATTTCGGGAGGTGAGATGCGCATATTTGTCACCGCTGAACTTTTAAAAGATTTAGGACTTGAAATCGCGGGATTCAAAAGCCACCATATTGATCGCTTCGTTGAACCTGTCCTTGATGACGCGCCCATTTCCGGGGACACGTACATTGACATCGCCTCCCAGCATCCCTTTGAACAGGCCAACCTGCTTCGTAAAATAAAGCCTGACGTACTTTTAATGCACGCCGGAGGCGGCAATGTTACGGCGAAACACGGACTTCCGGTGTTGCCTCTGTTTAATCCCGGCTTTAATTACATGGGATATTCAGGCGCGTTTGAGGTCGCGTACCGGCTTAAACGGATTTTATCAAACAGCCAGTACAATAAAAACATCCAGAAACACCGCCCCCTTCCGTACCGGGAATCGTGGTATGAGAAAGATGTGGGAGCATATATTAAGGAGTGATCCGAATCTCATATATGCTATTGGAAACTGGCGCATGTCAGAGAAACGGCGAAATCAATTTTCCCTGAACACATGCGCCCGCTGATTGAGACGAAGTATTTTTAGGATGGCCGCCATCCCGCAACGCTCAGACTGCTTCCGCCGCCTGAGCTATGGTTTCCGCGTACGTCGGGTGAGCGAACACAGTGTTCCTGATTTGCGCGGCGGTTATTCCGGCGTTGATGCACTGCACCGCCCAAGCTATGATGTCCGTCGCGTGGTTGCACATGATCTGGGCGCCGATAAGCGCCTTCGTTTCCGCATGAAACACCAATTTGACAAAGCCCCGCTCCTGGTTTTCAATAACCGCCCTGCCGTTGCCGCCAAACACGCCCTTGCCGGCAACCACCGGAACGCCGCGCCCTTTCGCTTCGTCGGCGGCAAGCCCCGCGCAGGCGATTTCAGGCGCGGTGTACACGCAAGAGGGAATCGCTCCGAGAGGGGCCGGCGTCTTGCCTATGATATGGTCAGCGATGCGTTCGGCCTGAGCCGTTGCGGTATGCGCAAGCTGGACGCCGGCGCTCATGCCAAAGGCCGCGCCCCACGCTATATCGCCGGCGGCGTAAACGCCGGGAACGTTTGTCATGCCCGCTTCATTGACGCGGATATAACCCCGTTCGGTCAATGCAATGGCGCCAGAAAAATCCGGCGAGAATAGTCCGGCTGTCTCCGGTCTCCGCCCCGCCGCAATCAAGACCGCGTTTGATGTAAGGGATTGAAGCGGCGTTTCCGGCGTGTCAGCGCTTTTTCTAAAAAAACAGGACAACTCCCCTCCCCCACTCGCCTCTATTTTCTCAAGCCTTTCAATCAGCGCGTTCGTAATGATGTTCACCCCGCGTTTTTTGAGGATCATGGTGATGGTTTGGCTTATCTCCCTGTCCATGTTGGCTAATACACGCGGCAACGCTTCAATGATAGTAACCTCTCCGCCGAAATTATTGTAAATGCTTGCGAATTCCATGCCGATGACCCCGCCGCCAATGATAGTCAGCTTGGGGAAGCAACTTTCAAACAACCGGCCGTTGTCGCCAAGCAGATCATCGCTCGTAAAAACGCCGTCAAGATCGCAGCCCGCAACCGGGATGAACGCCGGTTTGGTTCCCGTTGCAATAAGGATGCGTTTTGCGCGGACGGTTTTACATTCTCCGTCATCACCGGCGATTGAAACCGTCTTGTCTTCATCGCCGACGCTCTCAATTCGCGCGCTCCCCCGTTCAAGCGTTACGCCGCATTTCTCGATAAACGCGATCTGATTCATGCGGATGGCATTGACGACTTCCAATTTGCGCCGCTGAACCTCCGCAGAATCAAACGAGACGGCGCCGTCGTGTAACGCCGCGACGTGAACGCCGAACAGCGCGGCTTCAGCCGCTTTGCGGCGAAGCGAAGAACTGTATAGCAACGCCTTTGTCGGAATGCAACCGCAGTTCAGACAGGCGCCGCCTACCAAAGACTTTTCAACAAGGCAAACCGAAAGCCCAGCCTTTCGCGCCTTGATTGAAGCCGCATACCCCGCAGGACCGGAACCAATAACAAGAAGTTCGAATTTCATATGACTGTCTCCTATCTGTCTCCAAAAATCAAATCAACAACATCATCGCAATAGGCAAGCCGCGTGAAGTTGTCCGCAAAATGCGCCTTGAGCGCTTCATGAACTGCGGTACGGGTAAAATCCGTCTCTTTGAGACACGGCGCAAGCTCAAGGATAAACGCCTCGTCCATGGCGTCGGAGAAAACCGCCGCTTCCGTGATAACGTTGCGCTCGACATTAAGCGCAACCTCAACCCCGCCCCAAGGAAACCGCTTGGAAGATGCGCAGGTGAACGGCGGATTTTTGCCGTATTTCCATGCGGGATCGGCAAATTGCTTTTCCAAAAGCCTTTGGCGGCGTTCTAGGCGTTCCAAAAATATGGCGCGATTTGGCGAATGCGGCGCATTCGGATCTTTTGGCGCGCCGAAAAAATCATCCGCCGCCGAGTCAAGGCTCAAACGCTCGCTTCGTCCTCCATACACCGCGTCAAACGCCTCAACAAGCGCCGTTTTCAACGTTGGAATAGTCAAATCCGGAGCGCATTCGGTCAGATTGATGACGCGCTGCTTGACGGACTCTACGCTCTTCGCCTTAATTTTGTCCTGTGAAACGGAAAGATATGTTGAAGCCGCATCCATATCGGCGTTCACCAGCAGGGTTCCGTGATGAAAGGCGTTTTTACCCGATAGGTAATACGCATTGCCGGAAAATTTCCGTCCGTCCGTTTCAAGATCGTTTCGTCCGTTCTTCTGCGCTTTAACGCCGGCATTCCGCACGGCCTGTAGAATCACATCGGTCTGCTTGTCGAGATTGTAGTCGTTTTTTGGAACCAGAAACGTGAAGTTCAGGTTGCCCATGTCGTGAAACACCGCGCCGCCGCCGGAAAGCCGCCGGGCAAGGAAGCCGCCGTCACGCTCCAAATCTTCGACGCGGCATTCCTTCCATGCGTTCTGATTCCGTCCAATGACGACGGTGCGCCGATTCTGCCACAAATACAGCCCCGCTGTGTCATCGGGAAGCGTTTCAAGCAACAACGTCTCAAGCGCAATGTTTTTATACGGGTTTGTCTCTTCAGTTATAAAAAAATAGGTTGTATTGATCATAGGTTTATCATATCCTCTTTGCGCGATTATGCGAAGAGGGCTGATCCGAGCTTTTGGAAACCAGAAGCGCGACATTCGGGCGCCGCGCTCTGCGTATGCCACGCTGAGGCTCGGCGATTATTTTAGAGCGCCCAGCAATACGGTCAATTGTTTTTTCAAATCGGCGTCTTGTATTCGATTGATAGTGTTCTCAATGACCAATACGTCATTCGTTTCGTTGTATTGTACAATAGCGCTGAGAACTACGGCGTCGTCAGACGAGTCGTCAATATAATCGGCAAGGTCTTGCGCTTTAACTTGCAAAAAGTTTGCCAGCGTTTCGACGCGCTCATCATTCGGTTGCGGCGCAAGCGGATTGGCGTCTTTCTGTCCAGCGCAACCAAAAACAAACGCCGCTGAGGTCAATGCTAAAACACAAAAAAAATTCATTTCTTACACCTCTATTTAAAGCGGCGGTATCGCCGCTTATGTCAAACTGGACGTTGGGAGCCACGCAAAATAAAACGCCTGCATTTTATTCTCATTGCTTACGCAACAATGAAATGACATGACTAAAAGGTCGTGTCATTTCCGCGCGGGTCCTTAACATGAAGTGTTGACGCTCACTCCTTAAATACATATTCGTTTTTATTGCGCGTCAATCGTTTTATTCCATACCCTTTATTTGTTTTCATAATAAATACAGGATCGTCAGGATCAACAGCGAACAGCGCCTGTTCCCTGCCGGTTATTTTCGCATGTTCATTCAATTTTAAAGCGTCGTAGAGAACAACGGCATTGTCAACGCAAAAGAAAATATACGAATCAATGACGCCGCATCTGAATATTTCAAATCCTTTTCCATAAAAAATTTTAATAGATTCAGATGCGGCGTCCGCGCCAACGCCGTTATTGTAAATCGCGGCGTACCTTGCGTCATCCAACGAAAAGAAATCATAGTCAATGCCATCGGACGATTGTATTGAGGACCATAAAACTGATTGTAGATTTGTCCTTATTTTATCACGAAAAGGATCGTCAAGCTCGCTCAGGTCTTTCTTATACGCTTCAACCCCTTCCTCAAATTCACGCTGATTGTCTTCACGGAGATCATCAAGGCGTTTTAATGCGATAGAGAAACCTTCCTGCAACAACTCCTCGTAACTGCGGGAAACGTCGCTTTTTAATTCTTTATATTGTTCAATGATGAGATTATAACATTTTATCCAAAAAGCGACGTTTTCGGACTTGCCTAAATAATACCCTGATATTGCCTCCGCTTTTTTTAATGCGGAGGGCGCGGCGGAGAAATCAGGTTTTTTGCCGTCATCAAATAATATTCCATCAGGTCTTACAGACCACTTATTCTGAAAATCATCCAATAAAGCGCGCTTCTTTTGCGCTATTTCGGAATACAATCCGGCGAGTTCGGCAAGACAGTCGTCCAGTTCAATCCGGCCGTCTTCTTTCCCGTCATGCCTTAATTGCAAATACCGGCGCAAGATTTGTTTGTCTTCATTTGGCAACCGAACCGGCCGTTGAGCGGCGCCATCTTGTTCAAAGCCGGCCATAATTGTATCTATAAAGTATTCAAACCAAGGTTCAGCGGAATCTTTTGCGGCGCCGCGCAGTGAATCCGCTCGGACAATACGCGCAATGCGCGTAATTTTTAATGAATTGGGTATTGACGCGGGTATTATTTTCTTGTTTTGAATGTCAAAAGCATATAAACCTGGAGGCGGCGCCGCGTCCGAAGGCGTCGGACCGCCAGACGCCGCTTTATCCGTAAAAAATAAATAATCATCAACCATCCAATAATTGTCTATGGCTTCAAAGCGCTCAGGCAGCAATTTGACAAAAGACGCCGCGTCAAGATCATTGCCGCCTCCCGCGGAAAGATGCGCCGTAACTGCCATAAAGCAATACAACCAAAGACGTTTCATAGCAACCGTCCTTTTTGTTTTTTCTCTTTTCCAGCGCCATACGCCGCGCGCCCGCGCGCGTCTCTATGAATGAAATAATAAAAAGCAAACAAGCCGCCGTACATGGCGATGAGAATAAAATAATTAAACCAATCCGATTGCGCAGCCTCAAGATGTACAATTTTTGTGAAAATATTTTCAAAGCTAATCGAATAGGTCAATCCTATTGCATCCCTGAACGAGCGCCACACATTAAATGCGTAAGAGACAAACCAATTGATATTCAACGCGAAAAGAATATTTTGTATATATATCTTATAAAAAAACATCTTGCCATATTTTTTATTATATACGGCGTATTGTTCGGCGGGATTCATGCCGATAATCCGGTAATATTTAAATTCCTGAGACGCCGCTATATTTTTTATATGCAAATGCATTTCCTGCAAAAAGGTGGCGCTGAACATGCATACAATCAGAAATTGAATAATAATGTAGCTTGCCATATTTACTATGAATGAGGCGCTCTCCCATTGCGTATTGAACGCGGTCTGTATAAAAAAATTGACAAGCATGAAAATGACTATCAGCGAGAGCGCGTTGAGATATTTTACAATATGGGCGAGGGCGCCGTATACAGCGGCGAGACGCGGACTGATATCGCCGCCATTCTCCTTGAGAATACACCGCTTGATGACGCTGGCATACAGGACGAATGTCATCACGCCGGCAACCAGCAACAACAATATAAAATAGAACGCATAAAAAGGCAGTATGAAAAAAAGCGGCTTGACGCCAAAAAAATTCCGCGACGTGTCTGCGGGCAGCCGGAAAGCGGTCGTTATGTCAGGGAATAATATACATTTCTTTATAACTCCGGTATTTTGGACGACATCCGTTTTTGCAATATCAGACCATTGTTTATTGACATTTCCCTGAATAAAATAGAATGTCCTTCTTCCTTTGTCATAAAACGGAATAATGGTATAATTCGCCCTATTCTTATCACACAGTTCAATTTTCGCAATCAAAAAGCCATTGCCGGCGTTCTGGCATAACGGCATATTCAATTCCGATTCGTCAAGCCGCTCCGTTTTGATTTTCTTTGACGTCAAAAAATCATTGACGGTCTTGCTTTTATTCAGTTCAAAATCATAATATCCGGCGATAGGGTAATTATAATAACAGAATGCGCCCAGCAGGATAAAAGCTGCAAAACTTATCGTTCCGGCTATAATAGGCTTGCAATATTTTTTACATACGGCTTTCATAGACATGATGAAAGCTATGCGGCTTTTTGCTCCAGTTGTAATGGCTTTATAGCATTTATTACATACGGCTTTCATAGACATGATGAATGCCATGCAGTTTTTCGCTCCGGCTATAATGGCTTCATAGCATTTATTACATACGGCTTTCACAGACATGGGGGACTTTTCTTCCTGCAAGAATGACAATACAATGTCAATAATTATATTTATAACCAGCATAACGCTTAATACATGAACGCCGCTTTTTATTATGATTACCGCGTCCATCTGGCTGTACCCATTAAGCAGATTAACCCCTACGCTTGGTATGAATTCAAAAATAGCTTCAACAGTTATAATGAAAGAGACGAGCCATGAAAGGCTTTTTCTAATCTTCTCCAGTATTTGGGGCGCGGCGCTTCGCAGAAAGTATATGAACCGTTTGAACAACCCGCTGTTAAACCTGCAAAAATATTTCGCATGGTTTTTTTTATATTCCATGTTTACGACGGCTATGCCGTATTCAACGGTAAAAAAAGTGACCGAATTGAAAGCGACAATATAGAGGATATACGCCATATTCTCTGAAATGACTTCTAAATCAATAGCCCTCATTTCTATATGTTTGTACCGTTCAGGCGTTAAAAACCACACAAGCAGCACCGCTAAAGCCATCGACACCGCTTCTGTTCCAAAGCGGATGATGAATGACAAGACTGTATCGCCGGATTTTATTGGAACGCGCGTTCTGACAATATCGCCTGCATACTCAAAAACCAAATAAACTATAAAAAAATAGATAAGCGCAAACCCGAAGCGCGGAAACAAAGCGTGCTGGAATATCGCTATGGGGATAATATTCATTAAAAATAGCGACAAACGCAGAAAAAAAGCGGTGGTAAAATAATTCTGCTCGCGTTTTGCGGCGGCGGCGCTGGCTATAAGCGTAAAGAAAATGAATATAATGGAAGCGGAAAGAACAGTGAAAAAAGTGACGGGAGCTTCCATGTTGAAAAAAGCGTCCGCGACATGCTGAAACGCGCCAATGCAACTTTCTTTGTAAATACAAGCGATAAAAAGCGCGGTGACGGCAAGGTAGACGGCGTACAAAAGCGCGTTTTTTCCTAAGATATGAGCCATGCGTTTAATATAGCTCATTTTTTTCTCCAATAAAATGGCAGAAGAAGTATCTCAATATCTTGATTGGAATTAAAAGCGTCCGCCACAGACGTGCCGGCTGAAGTTTTGTAGACGGCGTAGTTTTGTACGCCTATCAGCGGCGCCATAACGGTTCTGTTGACAAACTGCTCGGCGATGCGCTGCACTATGGTTTCCGAACCTAATTTTGAACTGCCGCTGACCAACTGTCTGTATTGTTCTTCTATGAATGAACGGCTTTGAGTGTCGATAAATTGATCCGACAATTCATTGAGCAGATCGAATTTGTAATTCCACCCTTTCACGAGAAATGAGAGAGTTTTCTCGCGGGCGTTGGAAACGGCTCTCTGATGCCATTCGCCATAGGTTATGAGTTCTTTTTCATTTATGTTGTTTGTTATTCCCTTGCTGTTGAAGAATTCTCTCAAACAATCCCGAAAATGTATTGCAATTGTCTCTCCAATAAAATCCAGCTTTTTATAAAAAACATCTATTGTTATGCTGTCGTTAAACACTATTTTATGTTTTATCGCCTGGTATTGGCTTGCTATATCTTCCATGATGGCGCTAGGATACCTCGCGCCTCCCACATAATTTTCATAAAACAGCGAGCGCCGCCTGATATTATCCAATGAGTTATAATAACGCGCTATATCATCGCCTCCGGTCTCAAGGCTATATTCCTGATAAAATACATCTTTTCCAACCAAACCTTTGTAATAACGCCCAATGTCAGTCGCATCGTTGTTCGGATCATTTGATCCGCCTATAAAGAACGGGTAATACAAGCGCTGAATTTGCAGGTCGGACAAGAAGCCGCCGCCGTCGCTTCTGATTCTTGAATCAAACGTGGTAAAGTCGGCGTCCCGCGTCATATATTTATTTAAGTTCTCCATACGCACCCTATCGGCGAACGCCGCAAAAAAAACACGCGTGTCATAGGGCAATGCGTCGGCATCCTTTTGGTTTTGAATGTCAGGACCAAAATATATTCCATACAAATTGTGGGATATCTGCATCTTGCGTTTTCTGATGGAAACGGGATCGCCTTCAAACATGCTTGCGGAAAGAGGAATATTATAGAGAATTTTATTCTCATTAGAATCGTTGATATAGCTTTGTACATCAATGTCGTGGCTCACCTCCACCTTTATTTCATCATCGGCTATTCTATATTCATTATGATTAAATGTCACATTCCCTACTCTCTTGCTGGTTTCACCAGAAAAATTGCACCATTCAGTATTTTTTTGAAAAAAACATCTCTGATATAACCCTGTATCCCTGCCGCCTAACCGGACTGGTCTTGATTTTACAACGTATTGCCCATACCCCATCGGCTGCGCAAAAAAACGATCCCCTATGGCGGTTTGTTCTATTTTTGAGAAATCGTAAAAATCATATTCCCTGTTGTTAAATTTGCTGTCTCTCAGCAGTTCCCGTAAATGCAGCCTGCTGTGAATAGCTTTATAATCGCCAGATTGCCGCGAGCTTTTCATGTCTTCAGATTGAATTTGTTTCGATGAAAGAATCGGAACATACACAAGGGCATTTAAAAATTGCCTGCACGTATAGTTGGATTCCATCTCAAAATAAACATAATCAGGGGTGTTTGAGTCGCAATATATGTCAATAAAACTTCTTAACTTTGAGTAAAGCAGCGTATTCAAACCCAATTCGCCGCGGGTCTTGCTGTTTACATAATTATAATATTTGCGGTCGGCGGTTATACGCGCAAGACGATAGGAATAAACCACATCTTCCATTGTCAATGTCAGGAATGGATCTGTTGTTACGGCGTTTTTCTTGCTGTCAAAATACCGAAAGTATAAATTCGGTCTAATATGAACCCTGAAAAGCGCTGATGAGGATGAGGCTGACGAACCAGAATCGCCCTTCATATTATACCGGCTCCACTGCGTCCCTGTTCCGGTGACGATCCCCATCTCCAAACCGTCAATGATCGATAAATCCACCGCGATCCGGTATGTATCCTGCAAATAGGGGTCTTCTACGGGAAACACCAAAGGAGAAAAAATGAGCCTTTGTACAAATTTAGAACTCGCTTCATTTTCATCGCCATTGATGCCAAGTATCGGATTTAAACGAAATGGTTTGTCCAACTCAATGTCAATGCGTTCCGCAAAAAGAAGATGCAACGACGACGCGAACATCACAAAAAAAATAAAACGCTTCATTTCAAATTTCCTTTCTCACATAGAAAACATTCCGTCGCCAGCTTTTATGGTAAATATATCGGCGCTGTTTGTCGATTTAATCGTAATGATCGACTGGCTGCGTCCGTTCTCATCGCTTGCGCGCCCATCTTCGCTGATAATATATATGGAATCTCGACCGCCGCCGCTTGTGGTGACAAGAACCGACGATTTAGCCGGCGCGCCGCCTACTTTTTCTTTTTTTACGGATCCGCCTGAAACGCTCAAACGGTGCAAAACGTCGTCAGCCGTCACCATGTATTGATTCTGAGCGCTGTTCACAAAGTAGTACACGCCTTCCGGCACGTCAAGCCGGAGAGAAGCGGCGATACGCGGATTGGCAAGATCAAACGCGACAACGCTATTTTTTGAAGCCAATACATATACGGCGTCGCGCGTCACACCGATAAATGGAAACGTGGCGGGGCGGACAAAACAAGGCTTCTTGTCCGGGTTGATTATCTCCCCCTCGAAATCGCCGAACTTGACAGACACGCCCATCTTGAACCCTTGAATTTGGGATTCAGAAGCGGCCGCGATATTATAATCAATGTTTGAAATCGTATATCCTGTAAGAGACGAGGTATCCTGCAACTTTTTCGCCTGTAAATAAAACGAATTAATGTAATTATTCAATAAATAGCCGGTAATAACATCCAAATTGTCGTCCCTGTGTTTCCTTGCGGCTTCTCTCTCTTTTTCCAAATCCGCCTGAGCTGTAGCAAGAGCCGCTTGACATTGGTTTTCGAAGGCGGTTTGTTTGGTTTTAAATGCTTTATATGCGCCAAGAAAGGCTTCCCACCCGCCGCCGCCTATCTCTTTGTCCAGATAAGCGGCCGCATACTTTCGCTGCTCGCCAACGATGTATTTCCCATATTTTATCATAAAAGACAACAATTCCTTTGAGGATGGCGTGGCGGCGTTTAAATCTATCTTTTTCTTTTTATGTCCTTCTTCCAGCAGAAAAGAAAAAATTTTTCTCGCGGAAGCGTAATCAGCGCCGGCTTTTTGATTGGGAACAGATTCAAGCAATGTGTCATAATTCTGAATTTTACCGTAATTTGCGTCGAACTCGTTCAATTGATTGTTTTTAACCGGCACTGTCCAGTTGAAATCATCCGTACGCAGTTTTTCCATCATGGAAGAGAATTTGTTGTATTTCGCTTCATAATTTCCATAAGCGGACAGCTTCTTTCCTTCCTCCTCAATTTTCGCGGCATATTCAGCATTAATTCTGTCTTTCCTGTCTTGCAGAGCAGTTGGACTGGCAAGCTGCTTGTAGGTGTCTCTCGCCTTGTAATAGGCGGTGACAACGGCGGGAGACGGCGCTTTTGGAGCTTTATTCAGCGGGGCGAGAATCCCCTGAATATCCGAAGAGGCGCCGGTAACAGCGGCAAGAACAAAAAACGCGCTGAACGCGGCGGCGGCGGCGTCAACCCCGTAGTCCTTTGACAACTCTTTTTCAACCGACAAGGACAGCGATGCAAGAGTGGTGGAATCCGAAGCGTCGGCGGCTATCGCGCTGACTTTTTTTGCGTCTATGCCGGTGTATCTACTGACTAGCCGTATAACATCGGCTTTTGATTTTTCATATTCAGCCTTTCTTTGCGCCAAAATTGGATTATAAACAACATAGAAAGGAGATGATGACGATTGTATTCCTATAGGCTCATCCTTGCCGTCTTTCGGCGTCCACTGGTACACCTTCCGATCTCCTGATTTGGTGTATATAACATCGTCCGCTATAACCGCAATTTTGTCAATGCCCTCAATTATTTTTTTAATTTCCGTTGGAGGCAGTTTATTGTTGTCGTTCTTTTTGTTTAAGACATCGGACAAATCATACCCATAGAGAGAATTTCTTTGTTTCATACAGAACATATTTCCCGCGATGAAAATGTCCGTCGCCCCGGATGTCTTCATATTAAAATTGATTGTCACCTTGTCAACAGGCTTGTCTTTTCCAGAAACAAACACAAATTTATCGGGATAGATGAATACATACACTGTCAATCCCGCGCTCGTTTTGCTTACAAAGAACTGATTCGTACCTTCCACATCTATAGCGTACAACGGCGTAGACAGAAAAAAGATCGATATAAACGGAAATAAAACTTTCAAAACCATTTTCATGCGGCTACTCCCTGTATAAATATTGTTCCACCGCCTTTTCATCGGCGACTTTGATCATTTCATACTTTTCGCCGTCTCCATCAATGGAAATCAAGTAATTAAAATTGCTTGCCTGACAAACATCGGATAAATCGACAAAAAGGAGAATGCTGTCGTCTCCTTCCCTGCTGAAGCGGGGGAAGGTTGATTTGAATCCGCTGTCGGCGCTTAACACGGCCTGTTTCCTCGTTGTGGTGTCTGGCTCTCCTGTCTTATAGTAAAAAACGACCCGTATATCATGCATGGTTTGCCATGAAGGGACATCCGCAACGGAAACGCGCGCTTCAATGCCAACGACGCTCCCTTTTGACGGCATATTGTTCAAGACAACGGTCTGCGCCCCCTGGCCGTTCACGGTCACCGTTTTGGCATACACAGGATCTTGAGGTTTAGCTCCATATCTATATATAAAGAAGAGAATGCTGTCATTCTCATGGATGTTTCTCAATGTCACCGATCCGTCGGCGCCCAATGAAACGTATCTTTTTTCTTCAATAGTGATGAGCCGATCTTCATTCGCTTGTACATAGTCGCTGAATTCGGAGAACGTCATCTCTTCTTTCACCGCGCCGCCGCTTTCGGAAGCATAGCATTGAACTGTGGCGTACTGGACGTGTCCGCCGCTCCACATCATGGCAAACGTCTTGTCAAACCCGGTTTCTTCGCGCAGTACTATCTTTTCCTCACGATAGGCTTGATCTTTTTCGCCGCGATCCGTGTCATTGTCGTACATTCTCAGCGTCGCCTGAATATCGTCATGTTTTTCAGAAAATTCAGATAAAGGAACGGTAATGACAAGCCTGTATCCTCCGGCTTCCCGCCTCACATTTTGATCGGTTGTGTACGGGTTCCCATTGACTTCAAGATATGTCTTTTTCGCGTCGACGCCTGAAGGGTCGCTGATCAAGAAGGACAGAGTCGTGTTCTTGCCGGATGATCGATAGAGAAACGCTTTTGAATTTTTATTGACAAGCGCGGGTCCAGCCGTATCGTTGTCAATGACCGTAAACCCAAGCGTTTTCTGCCGACCGCCCGCCGCCGCCATCGCCGTATAATTCCCCGCGAGAAAAGAAAGCGCCCTCGCGCTGCTTATACGGTTATTCACCGTTTTTGTATCCAAGGAGATGTTTCCCCTCCCTGAAATTTCAGCGGAAAAAGCGTTGGCTGGAAAACCGTCAAGATTTAAAATGGACAGATAATAATTATTGCCTTCTACCAGCGTTTTTGTATACAGATTCTGCCCTTGTCTGAAAGCGATATCCGGAGGGTTGATCGGCGTTATGGAAAATTCGTCTCTATTTGCGCTGACTTTGTAATCCTCGTCAAAAGACGCCGCCGCGTCTTCCAATCCATCAGCCTTGAGTTCATAATCGCCTCGCGGCAACAGGATAATCCTGTTCATGGTCAATTCGGCGAAATTCGCAAAAATCCGTTTTGCGGCGCTGTCTGAAACCACAAGATTCTTGAATCCCTCTTTGGGAGGCACAAGAATGACAAGGGCGTATTGCTTGAGATTCACGGAAGCCGGCGTGAAAGAATTCGCTTCCTGCGCCTTATTGCATGAGATGCAGGCGCAAACCACAATTGCAAAACAACATATCGTCAAATTTTTCATTTTTTCTTTCCCTTTTTTACGCTCGCTTTATGATGTCTCTGCTGTCGTTCTGCGGCGTTAAAATGAGCCGTCTTTAATTTGAGGAACAATTCCTTATCGTCTGACAATGAGCGGTATCTATTCTCTTTATGTTCAATGAGGTTTTTGCGGTATGCTGAAAAAGAAGGCGTCGACACTTTGTAAAGCGTACCGTTAAACATCTCATAATGCTCAAAAACGGCGTCGATCCGTTTCCGGCCAACATTCTGTACAAGCGTCTCATAAATGACGCCGATATCACGCAGGTCATGGGAAACAAGCAAGATGGACATGCCCCGTTCTGAAAACACTTCGTGCAGCAACAGGGATATAATTTTGTTCTTCGTAAGACAATCAAGACTCGCTATGCTCTCGTCAAGCGCAAGGATGCCGGCTTGTTTTTGCAGTCTAAAGGGAAATAATATACGCGCCAGCCAATAGCGTTGCTGCTCGCCGCCCGAAAGGTCATATATCTTTCTCGCCAAAAACGCATCAAGCGTCTCTTCGGTGACATCCGCATCATAAAAATGAACGTCGCGCAACACCGCTTTCAGCTTTTCCCTCAACTCTTTATTGGATGCGTCAAGAAAGCCGCCTTCATTAATCATGTCGTCAACATCATGGTAATATTTGTAAATAATGGACAAATCCTGATGAATGGACACCTGACTGTCTTCAGAGAGCGAGGAAAGCAAAAGCGAGGGGACATAGCGGAACGTTTTTTTGTCTTCGTCTTTAACGCAATATTCTAAAAACTGATTGCAAAGCGTACTCTTGCCGCACCCTGAAAACCCGGTGAGAACAATAAAGCGGCTTTTCCTGATTTTGAAATGAATATTTTTATAAATGCAAACAGATTCCTGCGTATGATCGTCTTTCGGCAGATTCGACTGTTGTATATCCACATCAAAAATCACGTCATCAGAAAACTTCGGGGCAATGGCGCATTCGTTCTGAGGCAGCGCCGTAATATTGTAGCTTTTTCTAAAAGACCGGAACGGCTCACGCAACTCCCTGCTCTTGAAAAAACCAAAGAGACTCATATCTTGCGCGGTTATTCTCTGAACGTCAGAAGCGTCATTTTTTCCCGCTTGGTACGTTTCGTCTTTCTCAACCACAGTGACGCGGATGGAACAACCTTTCGGCAGCTTCTTCGGCAGCTTCCTCAGAAAATCAAACGACAGATCATGCAGAATAAAAATCGCCGTTTTATGTTTTTTCTTTTCCCGCATAAAAAACGTGATGATGTTTTTCAGCACGTCATTCGCCTCGCAATACGTAAAATTCACAAGGAATTCATCGCCCAGCAAAATCGGGTTGTCTGAAACATGGAATTGCAATAATCCAAGCAAAATAAGCATTCTCTGACGCTGCCCGCTGGAAAGTTGCCGCTCAAAGACTTTGCGAATGTTTTCATCGGTCGCAAATGCGCCTTCTTTGTTAAATCTGCCGATAATTGGATACTCGCCGCCCTTCCTGTCAATATACACTTTCTTGTCATTCAAGATCAGCGTTTTATTATCCGGCGCATCCGCGCAAACGCTGTCCCAGCCGGCGCAAGCGCTTAATGTCTGCAAGAGAGCGTTAAACGATTCTTTGTCTTCCGTGCGCTTTTGAAAATATTTTACTATATGCTCCATCGTCTCTTTGCAATTCCTTTTTGGAAGCGCCTGTTTAAAATAGCTTTCCATTTGCTTCCTCACCGGAATGGACGGGTGGAACGAATCGGTTTTTTGCGGAATATAGGCGATGGATTTGCGTACAAATTCGGCGTATGCATGAGAATGGAATCCGGTTGAATTTGTTACGCTTATGGCGGCTTTCTTTCCTGACAAGGATTTCGGAGCGATATTTTCCGATATTATAATCTCGCCGTTCTTAATCGGGTCATCGGTGAAAGGAGAGGAGAAAAAGTCAATAAGCGAGGTTTTCCCTATGCCGGATTTGCCTATGACAAAATAAATGGTGTTGTCTTTAAATGCAAGCTCATCATTGAACATGAGATACGTTTGATTTTTAGCGTTGTTGAGGCGGATGTTTTTTACCGTTATCATTGAGACTCCCTTGAAAAATCTTTGTCTGTTTCTTCGGGCTGCGCTTCAAAAACGCCGCGAACGGAGTCGCGTTTTGAATCGTCTTTCAAAACAAACTCGGCATATACGCCCGCGCCGTCATGTTCTTCCGCGCAATCCGCAAGCGCAGTTGAAGCCGCCGCCGCGCCGGACGCCATTCGTTCAATGAACAAATGCAGAAGCGCCCAGAAAACAACGGAGAGAATGACGCAGGCTGAAAAACGTATAAAAGCGGGGGCAAGGGCGTTTTGAAGTCCCAATTCCAATACAAGCCCCGCCGCTATTCCGCTCAAGCCGCCGCCGGCAAGCATCGGCTTGAGCAACCGCTTATGCGAAAACACCTCATACGCCGAATATCCCATCAATAGCCCAATCAGCGCGATAAAAACGATGTGAAGCAGTACGTACAGCATTGATTTTTCGGAAGCGCCCTCCCGTTTTGAAAGCAGGCTGCGTTTTGATTCGGGTTTTACTTCTGTTTTCCGGGACACAACAATGGAAGTCCGTTGGGAAACATCAGGAACATTCATGGATTCAACAACGATTTGTTCAAGGTCTTCAAAATTGTCAACCGTCGATTGTTTCCCTCCGGTCGCATCCGCGATTTTTCGCAGGAGCGCGACGCCTTCCGAAAGATCGTAATTGCTGGAGGGATTGGCCAGCATAACCGTATATATTGGAATATTCCGTGCGGTGAAAGAAGCCATTGTTGTTTCAAAATTATATTCTTCGCTTTGACCGTCAGAAATAAAAATTACAACTCCTTTGCGCGACGTGTCTTTTGACAATGCTTTTGAGGTGTAATCCAGCGCGTACATAATATCCGTACTGTAAAACAATTCAGGATTATTGACAAATGACGTGAATGTAGTTTTTACATCCGCCGTCGCGGGCTGAATGGGAACGAGCGTTTTGGCGTATTCTCCAAAACTAATCAAAGCGACCCGTTTTTGTTCGGACAAATTGTTGATTATTCCACTTAAAAGCCGTATGCGTTCATTGCGCGGATCCGTCTCAAGCATTGAGCTTGAATTGTCCACCACATAGTAATAATCGTCATAGCCCTGTTTTGCCGGCGTTTGCGCGACTTGCCGCCGCGCGGTTTGCGTCACAACGGGCTTGTTTTCCACCGCGGCATCGTATTCATATATAAACTGCGCTATTCCGGCAAAAACAAAAACCATTATGAAAACCATGCCGAGAATATATTTTAATTGCGGCGTCATCACCGCCATCTTAAAAAAATCCCTGTTGACAAGCGAAGGCGTCAAATATTCCGAGAGGACGCGCGCTCCAAGCGTACAAAGCGTCAGCATGGCGGCGTACAATCCTGCAATGACGGCGTTTTGCAACACGCCAAGAGCGCACCAATAGTCTCTCGCCCAAGAAAAAAAGAATTCTCCCGCCGCCCACCACAGTATGCCGGCGCACACGGTAAAACCAAGAAGCGGGAAATTAAAGCCTTTTCTCTTATATGCGTTCATAAAACTAGCAGATTTCTTCCAGCTTCCCGCGCCAATTTTCGGCGGCGCCCTCGGCCAAATGAAGCCCGGCTCCGGCTGGGCTGTCCTTTATCGCGTCGTACTCTTTTCTGCAATCCTCAAGCTCAATATACCACGACAGGGAATAGTCAAAATAAAAATTGACCGCTATCATCATGGCTATTTTGTCTCGAGGGATGCGCTGCGTATCATGGGCGCCGATTATCTGATCCCGCACCTCGCTTATGAGTGGTTTATATTCCGGCTCAAAATCAGGTTCAAGCGTTACGGAGAAATGACGGGTTGCGAGTTGATTGTTGATTTTGTCGCTCACAACCGGAAAACTTGGCAAAGCGAATGTCTTGAACTTCTCAATCGCCTGGCGGAACAGGCGTTTTTTGGCGTTCTCATCCAGTTCAACAAGAGATTTATTAAAATCCCATCCGGGCGAATACATCACCAGAAGGTCTTTGAAACTCTCCTTTGTGAACATGTCAATAATTCCTCCAAAATTGTTCAGCATTACATCAAAAATATCCGCGGTTTTGGTTTCCTTTACATCCATTAAGAAATTCTTAATCATGTCTTCCATGTTTATTGTCGTTGTTTCTACGCCGTTAAGCAGCAAGACTTCTTCAATGCCCGTTACATTTTGCAACGTCTCCTCTTCCTCGACCCGTATCGTAACGCCTTTCTTCCCTTCTTCTTCAGGCAAAAAGAATAGTTCTTCTTTTTTTTCACCGCCCTCCATGCGGCACAGCCTGCCCTTACGGAACAGCGGGTTGGGATTGCCTTTTATGGTTATTTTTTTCGCAAAAAGATAATCAATGCGCTCATGTATGCTCGAATACGGCACTCTGGCGAAATCCCATGAGAAAATAGTGGCGTCCGCCGTTTGTTCTTTGCGCGCGGTTGTTTCAACGCCGGTAATACGCTTTAACATTCGCGTCAATTCTTCAATCATTTTATTAACGCGGTCAAAATACTTATTGTGAAAATCATCCCTTATAATGCGCCTGCGCTTGTCAATCAACTCTTTTAAAACAGGCAGGATGCTCTGACGTACAAAATAAATCTTGATATGTTCCTTGAGGTCTTCAAATTTTTGTTCTTTCTCCTGTTTCTTCCATCCAAAAAGCCCGATGTCGAAATTGTTGTAATTGTTTATCTCCTGGCGGAGGATGTTTATTCCAGAGGGATCATGTTCGGCGGCTATTTCGTCAAATTGCTTATTGACATACTTGCCGTATCCGTCTTCTTCTTCGAGCGCTTTCAATATGAGGAACGGACCATAGCGTTTGTACAACTCATCAATCTTGTCTTTTATTTTTTTTTCAAATTCTTCATTTTTCTTTTGTATGTCGCGTCTATTGGCAAACGCCTCGATCCGGGTTTGTACGCTTTTTAGATAATCCCCTTCGGCTATATCTTCATCAGTTAATCCTTCAAAATCAAGGATGTTAATCATATATTCAAGCAAGGAGCGGACGCCTACTATCGAAAGAATTTTATTAATGATCGAGTCAAGAAGCGCCCTGTCCTTCATGGCGTCCCAACGGGCGCTCAAACCAAGAAACAAGCGGTTAAAAATGCCCAATATTATTTCAGGCAGGGGGATTTCAATCTTTGACACGCCGATAGTTGAAACAATACGGGCTTTGCCTGTTTCTTCATCAGGGAAGAATCCCCTGCCGTTGATATTGCTCATAGCGGGATCAAAACCGAAATAGGTTTTCTCTCCGCCAATTGTTTCTTCTCTCGGCTTGCTGAGCATGATGTTTATAACTTCTGGAATGGCTCCATCCAAATACGTCATGTTCGCGTTTTTGTCGAGCGGATTGCGGTTGTACTTCGTTCTGCCCGCAATATCAATCGCCGTATTGGAAAGCAGGAAACATTGGGTGAAAACGCGTTTTGTTGAAACAAACATTTCCGGATCATCCCGAAATTTTGCGGCGTACTGAACATCGTTCCCCATAAAATAGGCAAGCTCTTTGAGAGCGGCGTATGCGTTGCTCCTGCAACTCTTCTTGTCAGGCTCGCTTAAACCTTTAGTGTGTTCTATTTTTGAGTCCGGCAACTCCAACATCCCATAAAATTCCGTCACCTCCTCAGGAATATGAAGGGCGCACAGCGTCTTTCTGACAAAGTAAGGAATGTCTATGAACGCGCCGCAACCCGTGCCGCCGCAGACACTCGCCATTTCTATTACATAGATCTTTTTTATTCCTTTTTGCCCCATTTCAGCGCTGAAGTCCGCGAATATCGTCTTCAAGGCTGCGATAATTTTCGGTTCCGTAGAGAACAACTGCCATCTTCCGCACTGCCTAATGCCGGCGGCTCCATTCCCGCCGCCGCCGAAACGATCCATGTTGGCGCTGACGCTTTCATGCAACCAGCCGTTTATCCAGTCGTTTCTGTCAAACCCTTTGACGGGAATAAATTCGGCTTCGTTAAAAATTTTCGGCATATTGGTTACATCCGTATCAAGGCAGAGAAACTTTATTTTCCCGGCCAACAACGCCGGTTCATACCGCTTCTGCAACAGCCGCTTTGTTTGAGCCGCGAAATCACATCCGGTTCCTCCCAATCCGATAATCACGGCAACCGCGTCCGGGCGCAATTCAAACGGCTTGCCGCCTGCCAATAGTCTCGCCTCAACCTTATTGAGCGCATCAAATTCGGTCATGTCGTCCTCCTTTTAATAGAGCTTTCCCACAATGCGCGAAAGCCTCAATACCGCAAATACTTGGAATTTACATATCCTTCAAGATCGCCGGATTTCACTTTCCACCACAGCCCTGAATTATCCATCACGCGGACGCGCTCGTTTTTATATAACCGTCCAACAACGCTGTAACCGGCGGAAGGCCCGCTTCGCACATTTAGACCATCGGCCATTATGTACGCATAGGAATACGCTGGATTTTCCGGAGATTCAGAAATTTGAGGCGGCGGCGGGGAACTGTTCCGGTTGGCGTACGAGCCTTCCGCGATTTTAGGTCCAAAATAAATAACGCCGGCAATAAGCGCAAGGCTGACAAGGATTGCAAAGAATATTTTTAATCCGGGATTATACGCATGAGCGTATATGACAAAACATACTATAACGCATACTATCGCAACGCCAAGAACAATAACAATATAGACCCAATTTTCAGTTATAAATTGAACAATCGCGCCCAATATGACGAGCGCCAGGACCCCTCCTCCTCCTGACGCTCTTTTCCTTAGAACAATTCTATCGTCGCCGCGCGATTCTACATACCAATCTTCGTCTCCCACGCCCACTCTCCTACAGTTTTGTAAAAAGCAATTGAGTCTCTTCCGCCTCAAACAATTTGTCGCCTTTTTTAGCGCCGCCATTCTTCTTGATGACATCTGTTGAGAAATCAGGGTACTCTAAAAACCAAGCGTCTTTTTTTTTGTCCCACTTGATGAAAGTTTGTCCGGCAATAACGGCGTCATTTTCATCCTTCTTCAACATCTCTTTCAAATCTTCCGTATTGACCGCCAGTTTCATCGCCTCGCATAACTGAAAGACCGAATCGCCTGATTTAAATTGCGGCTTTTTGCCGGGGAATTCTTTTACCGCAAGTACCGCAAGCAAAACGGATTTTCCTAACGGACCCCCGTCTTCATCACACACAACCACCTTATACGCCGGTTTCCGAAGCCGCTTGTTACGCGCCGCGGCGGAAAAAACCGCGATTATCAGAAGCGCGACAATAAACGCAAAGGTCGATCCGGCCGCAATGAATACAACCGGCGACAATTCATTCCACTCAACCGCAACAAGCGTTTTTCCATTTCCAACATCGTACTTTCCCCCCGCCGGATCGTTTAGCACGACAACCGAATAATCATCAATTTGCGTCACATCAAATGATACGGGAATTCGATTTTTAGTTATAGCCGTCTGACCTGCGGCGCCGTTTTCTACAAGCAACGCCGCCCGTTTTGTTTTATGGAAAAAACCGCCTATGGAAAGAACGCCCACATCATTGTCCAACGCGCTTTTTTTATAGCGCGGAGCAAGATGCGTTATAAACCCGCTCAATGCGTCCGCAAGGGCGCCGGCGTTAATTTCCCAACTGCACCCGGGATTTGCGATGGCCGTTAACGCCGGGTTAAGCGGCGAATCAACGGCGATATAGTATATATCCGTGAAAGAAGCCGGATGCGCAAGAGGCGCATCGTTTTGATCTGATGAAATAACGACAAGGGCGCGGCTGGCGCCTTGTCTTCCATACGCAGCCGCCTGCTCGTCGGCAAGCGACAAGGCGGCCGCGCTGTCTTCTTCATTGAGAGCGGAGGGGAAAATGGGAAGAATGGAGGCTATATGAGGCGTATTGCCCGCCACCGGCGGACAGACGAGAGTCGGAACGCCGGATGAACGTATTACGCTTACAGTGTCATTTTCACGTACAATAGATGCGAGCGACATATAAAAGACAGGAAGCGTTCTATTCCCATTCGCCGTACCGCCTAAAACAAAAAAATAATCCGTTTGTGAGAACGCCATACCGCCAACCAGCAGGAACGGTATTATTATTAGTACATTTTTTCTTGTCGCCATCGCTTATCCTTACTTTTTAGAAAAGTATATCCGTTTTTATACTTTCTTTCAATAGAATTTTCCCAAAATCAACCCGAATCTTTGGTTCGCGGAACATAGTTCGCATTTTGGGAAAAGCTCAATACGCTTCATTCACAATCCACGCGCATGGGAATTCGGCAAGGGATTACGGCGTCAACTCCGCCCCTTGTCAAACGGCTGCCCGCACGCTCTGGGCGCGTAATCTTTGCCGCTGAAAAGCGCCAGCGTCACGAGCGTGATGATGTATGGCATGGCGCTGAAAAATTCCGAAGGAAGCGCCTGCAACGCCTTGACGCTCGTGATATTCACGGCAAGCGCGGACGAAAGCCCGAACAAAAGCGAGGAGCCGAGTATGCCGAGCGGCAGCCAGCGTCCAAAAGAGACCGCCGCGAGCGCGATAAACCCCTTTCCATTGATGGTCGACACCGTGAACTGAATGTCTTGGGTAAGCACGATGCAACCGCCCGCAAGCCCGGCGAGCAATCCTGAAGCGAGAACCGCGCCGTAGCGCAATCTAATGACATCCGCGCCCGCAGACGCAAGCGCTTGGGGATGCTCGCCGGCTGCCCGCAGACGCAGGCCTATGGGACGCTTGTAGAGCGCAAACCACGTCGCCCCTAAAAGGGCAAGCGCAATCCACGCGGTCGGGTAGATTCCACCGGGTCCCGGAAGCATGCCCAGCTTGGGATTCATGGTTCTGTCCATGCGGAAAAGAAGCTGGCAGAAGAAAACCGTTATGCCGTTGGCAAAGAGGTTGATGCCCGTGCCGGAAATCACCTGATCCGCCCGAAGGCTTATTGACGCAAAAGCGTGGATAAGCGAGAACAGACAGCCCGCAAACGCCGCGAGCGTGAGCGCAAGGGGTATGGAAAAGCCGATCTTGCTTTCAAGCAGTACGTGAACAGTCGCGGCGGTCATGGCGCCTATGGACATAAGCCCTTCCAGCGCGATGTTCACCACGCCGGCGCGTTCGCAGATCAGACCGCCGGTCGCCGCAATCAGAATCGGCGCCGTGATCATCAGAATTGAAGGAAGCATGTTCAGTATGATTGTCATGTGGCGGTCTCCTTTGCTTTGGAATTTGTGGAGGAAATGCCGCCTTGACTGCGGGGCAGCAGAGCCGCTTTAGCCCGCCACTCCACGAGGAGTTTTACGCCAGCGCGCAGGCTTATGAAAATGACCACCAGCCCTATGATGATGGAGGCGATTTCTTTGGGTATCTGGCGGGATTGCATCAAGGGTTGGGCGGATTTGAGCATACCGAATAACAGTCCGGAGAGCGCGATGCCGAACGCCGCGCTGTTTCCCACCAAGGCGACCGCGATGCCGTCAAAACCGTAGCCTTCTTGAGCGGATAAGATGCGTCCGTAGGAAAACACGCCGAGCGAGACCACCGCGCCGGCAAGCCCCGCAAAAGCGCCTGAAATAGCCATCGCCGCAGTTATGCTGGCGTGTACGTTGATGCCCCCGTAACGGGCGGCATCCTTGTTGAGACCCGTCGCCCGCAACGAATAGCCGAGGGTGGTCTTGCCCATGACAATCCAATACGCCAGAGTCGCCGCCACCGTGAGGTACAGACCGAGGTTCAGCCTCGACCCGTTGGTGAGGGATTCGAGGAAACTGTTTGACAAACGCGCTGTTTCCGGAAAATTCGGGGTTCTGTAGGTGTTTGCGCCCGGAACCCTCATCATGATGCAACGGGATGCGTAAAAGGCGATGTAATTCATCATAATAGTGGAAACCACTTCGGACACGCTGAATTTCGCCTTGAGAAACCCCGAAACGCCGCCCCACGCCGCGCCTGCGGCCACAGCCGCAAGACAGGCGAGCGCCCAGTGCAGAACCGGAACCGGCGGACCGAAAAGCCCCACAAGCTGCGCCGCCGTCAGTCCGGCGACGTATTGCCCCTCAGCCCCGATATTGAAAAGACCGGTCTTCGCGGCGAAGCCCATTGAAAGCCCGCACAGGATCAGCGGCAAAGAGGCGACGATCCACTCGCCGATATAACGCGCATTGTGTGTTCCCCGTCCAATATCCCAGCCTGTCACCACCTGTACAATGGAAGAATACATGCCGGAAGGATTCCTGCCCACCGCAATCACCAGAACCGTGCCCGCGAGAAACCCCAACGCCACCACCGCCGCCGAAACCAGCGCGCCCGATCCGGTGAAAGCCCCAAGCATTTTTTCTCTTCCTGAAATTTTTTTTTCTTTCATTCTTTTTCCCATAATGGATGCCGCGCCAGCGGTCCGTCACCGCGCGTTTTTACGCCCCGCATAAGGGCCTATCATTACACCCACAAAACCGCCGGCCGCTTCGGTACTCAAATTTCTTCCGTCAACATTTTCGGCGACGGGCCGCCAGCGGCAAACGCCGCCGGCTTCTCTTGCGCCAAACGACGCATAGAAGCTGTACAACGCGCCGTCCCCTTTCACCTTGAATCGCACCGGCTCATTTTCCGCCTCCGGCGGTATGCAAACAAGCGCAATCTGTGTTGCAGATGCCCGCGCCGCCCGCGTCAGCGTTATCACGCGCTTGCCGTCCCGCACGGTCTTGCCAAACACAAAATTATGCGCCTCGTTCTGAAAGCACACAACGCCGGCGATTTCATCCTGGTCTTTCGGCGTATAGAGCATCTCGGTCTCCGCCTCAAAACAGGCGTGCTGCTGCCTCCGCCCCAAAAACGCGGGGTTGCCGGCGGCATCGCCGGCGCCGTAAATGCTCTCGTCCGTTACGGTCAGAATCAGCTTGTTGTCAAGGCGGAACCACGGTTCACCGCGCGGCGTCCGCAGCATAGCCCATTCAAAGCCCAGCTTTTTCGAGGAAAAATCATCCCGCCACCGAAAATTGCCCACGCTCATAGAACGCGCCGCACTCATCTCCGCCGGTTTTTTCACCGCCGGCTTTTTCACCGCAACCGGCGCGCGCTTCCCCTTCTCCAAAATAACCGGAAACCCGTCTTTCCACATTACGGGAAGAAGAAACGTCTCTCGTCCGGTATTGTAAAAATTGCCCTCGTAGGGTCTGCATCCGAGAAACACCGCGTACCATTCGCCATCCGGCGTTTCGATGAGGTCGGCGTGTCCCACGCTGGAAACCTTATCAGGGCGCGTTTCCGGCATATCCCGCTGGGTCAGTATGGGGTTCCCGCTGAAAGGCGTATACGGACCCTTCACGTCATCCGCCCGCAGGATCACCTCGGAATGATTCACGCCTGTACCGCCCTCGGCGGCCATGAGGAAATAGGCTCCGTTGATTTTGTAAAGGCGCGGCCCCTCAATCCAAATGGGCTTTTTGGTTCGGTCAACGCCCGCGTCCAGAATCACCTTCTTTTCGCCAAAAGTCGCGTCGGTTGCAACGTCGAAATTATGCAGCCAGATGGCGCGGTGTCCGGCCCACTCCGGCTTTCCTTCCGGTTCGTCGTTATGCGCGATGTATGCGGCTCCGGCGCCGCCTGACCCGTCATCGTCAAAAAAAAGCGACGGATCGATGCCGCCCACATGAGGCAGCGGGATCGGATCAGACCAGTTTTGTTCAAAAGGATCTTTTGTCTTTACGATGAAGTTACCGATACCGTCAACGCAGGTGGTGATAAGGTAGAACATGTCATTATACTTATTATATGCTATTGAAGGCGCGTAAATGCCTCCGTTCAGCCTGATTCCGTCAAGGTTGAGTTGGGACGGCCTGTTCAACACGTGTCCCAGCGATTCCCAATGCGTCAAATCTTTGGAATGAAAAATAGGTGCGCCCGGATAATAACTGAAAGAAGAAAGCGCAAGGAAGAAATCGCCTCCCTTGCGGCAGACAGCCGGATCCGGATAAAAACCGGGCAGTATGGGATTGAAATACTCATCATCGGCTTTCTTTGCAAAACGGCTGTCATTGCCGACGTATTCAAAATAAGAAAACACGGCGGTATCGCTTCGCTGATCCATAGGCATAGTATATAATAAGCCTGAAATTTTGCAAGACGCTGAATCAAAAGCACCGCAAAAAGGAGGAATGAAGCCTCCGCATAGGGCCGCGTCCGGAAGCCGCTTTTTACCCACGGAACACCGGCTATGGCAAAAAACAGTTTTATCTAGCGGCAAAGGAAACGTCAGATTTGACAGCCTTGCAATTGTTCGCGGCGAATCAAAGCCGGCGTTTGAATCGGGGCTTGGACGAGCGCGGCGACGCTTCTTTTTTGACAAAACAACGCTCAAATCTTCCAAAAACCCATAAACATCACAGCGGAGCCGACCTTTTTAGTTTTACGGAAAGAAGCGTCTATGGGAAGAAGACCCGCGCCATTGTTCAAAGCGTTTTTTATAACGTGGAGCAAAGAAAATGTTTGTATGGTGGTGGGGGGGGGGGGGGGCCTCTGCGCGCATGTGAACATGAGCGACGCTATTAATGGGCTGTCCGGCGACCCGGTTGATTGTCTCACAAATCTTGCAATTTCTCGCTAAGAAAACCAGCGGTTCACCGGATCGCTATTTTTCATACAAAAAGCGCTTCCCCAAAGCGGAAGCCTTCAGGACGCGCCTGCGGGCGCGTAATGCCCGCCGCCACTCGACATGCGGGATACGCGGCGTCATTGTCCGGCGTTCAGGAAAGCGCCTATAGGCATAGGCGCAAGCCGCAACGGGAATGCGGGGCGCAAAAAATTCTTTATTTCCACCAAAAACGGCTTGCACAAAAGAAGCGAAAATTCTACAATGGACTAGTTTTTTTGTTAAAGAGGATAGCATGGATATACAACTTCAGGAATTAATCGATAAGATAAAAAAGGACGGCATAGCGTCCGCTTCCGCGGAAGCGGCGAAATTGAAGTCTCAAGCCGAAGCCGAAGCCAAGCGCATTGTGGAAACCGCGAAAAAAGAAGCGGACGCGATTATCGACGCGGCGAAAGCGGACGCCGGGCGGATGGAGAAAGCCGGCGTCGCGGCGCTTGAACAGGCGTCCCGCAATCTGACGCTTGCGTTCAAAGGGGAAATTCAATGCCTCCTTGACGCCATTGTAAAAAAAGAAACGACCGAGGCGTATAAAGAAGACACGCTCAAAGCGGCGTTGCCCGATATTCTGAAAGCGTGGGCCGCGAAGGGAAGCGACGATCTTGCCGTACTCGCAAGCGAGCGGGACATCAAGAAAATCAAGGGCTTTTTTGACGAGAAACTTGCCGGCGCTTTGAAAAAGGGCGTTGAACTCAAATCCGACAGGAACCTCCCGGCAGGCTTCCGCATCGCCGAAAAAGATGGTTCCGCCTACTACGATTTCTCCGCGGACGCCGTAGCGGAGATGCTCGGCGCCTATCTTAACCCCCATTTGGCGGAAATCCTTAAGACGGCGGTCAAAGCCGGAGGGCAATAAGCGTGCCGGCTTACTATTATCTAATCCCCCAGCTTCCCAGCCTAAGCTACAACGCGCCGCTTCCTATGACGAGTCAAGCCTTTATCGATCTGTGCAAACGGGAACTCTCACCTTCCGATATGCCCCTTCTTGATCTATGCGCGCTCGATCCCGATACAAGACACGTTGAAGGTCCCGCATACGCGGAGAGCGCGCCGGCTTCCTCATCCGCGTTCATTGACGCATGGCGGGCGTGGGAGCGGACGTTGCGCCTGAATCTCGCCCGGTACCGGAGCCTCAAGCTCAAACGGGAAAGCGGGGCTTATGGCGGAGCGGGCGTTGAGCCGCCCGCGTATCCGGCGGATGCGGCGGCTGCGGCGAAGGCGGCGTTTGCCATCGAATCGCCTCTGGAAGCCGAGCTTTTTTTGGATCAAGCCCGCTGGAACGCCATTGAATCCATGCAAGGCTTGAGCTATTTCGGCGAAAACGCCGTCTACGCCTATCTTCTTAAACTGCGTCTCTTGGAGCGCAAGGCTTTGTTCAAAGCGGAAGAAGGGTTTGCTGAATACAAGAGGCTGTACGCCGCCATCCTAGATGGACAAGCGCGGCTAAAAAGCTAAAAATTGAGGAGATCTGAAGTGATTGGAACAAAAGGAACGGTAGTCGCCGTAAATGGCAATATGGTAAGCGTCAGGTTTGACGGCGCGGTTTCCATGAACGAAGTCGGCTATGTCAAAACCGGAGACAAGCGGCTTAAAAGCGAGGTTATCCGTATCAGAAACGGAATCAGCCAGCTTCAGGTGTTTGAGATTACCAAAGGTATTTCTGTAGGAGACTCTGTGGAATATACCGGTGATCTGCTTGCGGTTGAAGTCGGGCCCGGACTGTTAGGGCAGGTGTTTGACGGACTCCAGAACCCACTTCCCCAATTGGCGGAACAAACGGGTTATTTTCTTGAACGCGGCGTCTATCTTGACGCGCTTCCCCTTGACAAGGAATGGGCGTTCACCCCGTCTGTCAACGTTGGCGATACGGTGGAGCGCGGCGACACCTTGGGAACCGTGCCGGAAGGCGCGTTCACCCACCGCGTCATGACGCCATTCGGGCTTAAAGGAACGTACGCTGTCGCTTCCATTAAATCTGCGGGGTCTTACAAAGCGCGCGACGTCATAGCAGAACTGAAAGACGAAAAAGGGGAGACAATCCCCGTTGCGATGTCGTTTCAGTGGCCTGTCAAGCGGGCGATTGACTGTTATGAAGAACGGCTTAAACCCGAAGAGCCGATGGTTACCCGCGTCAGGCTTATCGACACATTTTTTCCGGTGGCGCGGGGCGGCACCTATTGCATTCCGGGCCCGTTCGGCGCGGGAAAGACCGTCCTACAGCAGATCACAAGCCGCCACGCGGATGTTGACATCGTGATTCTGGCGGCGTGCGGGGAACGCGCGGGCGAAGTCGTGGAAACCCTCAAGGAATTTCCCGAACTCACCGATCCCAGAACCGGACGCTCCCTCATGGAGCGCACCATCATCATTTGCAATACGTCTTCAATGCCCGTAGCGGCGCGTGAGGCGTCCGTATACACGGCGGTTACGCTCGCCGAGTACTATAGGCAGATGGGCTTGAACGTGCTTCTCCTCGCGGATTCCACTTCCCGCTGGGCGCAGGCGATGCGCGAAATGTCGGGGCGCTTGGAAGAAATACCGGGCGAGGAAGCCTTCCCCGCATATTTGGAGTCAACCATAGCCAGTTTCTATGAACGCGCCGGCATCGTCCGGTTGAAGGACGGCTCAATCGGGTCGGTCACCATCGGCGGCACGGTCAGTCCCGCAGGCGGCAACTTTGAAGAGCCGGTTACGCAAGCCACTCTCAAGGTGGTAGGCGCGTTCCACGGGCTTTCCCGCGAGCGCTCGGACGCCCGCAAATATCCGGCCATTCACCCGCTTGATTCTTGGTCGAAGTACAAGGGCATCATACCGGAAGAAAAGGTGCGGTACGGACACAATTTCATGCGGCGCGGAAGCGAAGTTGAACAGATGATGAAAGTCGTGGGCGAGGAAGGCACAAGCCTTGACGATTACGTCATTTACCTCAAAGGCGATTTTCTTGACGCGGTGTACTTTCAGCAAAACTCCTTTGACGAGGTGGACGCGGCGGTCAGCCCGGACAGGCAGAAGCATACCTACAATCTCGTTCTCAAGATACTCGCGTCTCAATTTGCATTTGAAGACAAGAGCGAAGCCCGCTCGTGGTTCAACAAACTGCGTCAGAAATTCCTTGATTTCAACGGATCAAAGGAGAACGGCGAGAAATTCGGTTCTTTACAAAAAGAAATAGAAGCCGCGGTCGCCGAAAAATCACACGGCATTGACAAGAACGCCGAAAAAATTCTCTCATAGTGGACGGAGGAAACTGTGAAAAAGGTATACAGTAAAATAGAATCAATTACCGGAAGCGTCATCACCGTCCGGGCTGAGGGCGTACGCTACGGCGATTTGGCGGAAGTTGACACCGTTTTCGGCACATCGCTGGCGGAAGTGAACCGGCTGCAAGACAACCTCGTCTCCTTGCAAGTGTTTGCGGGCGGACGCGGCATTTCTACGGGCGACACGGTGCGCTTTTTGGGGCATCCCATGCAGGTGCCGTTTTCCGGCAACCTGTTGGGACGGGTGTTTTCAGGTTCAGGCGAACCCCGCGACAAAGGCCCGGCGCTGCACGAAAACTTTATCCCCATAGGCGGCCCTTCGGTCAATCCGGCGGAACGCATCATTCCGAGGCGCATGATCCGAACCGGCATCCCGATGATCGATCTGTTCAACACCTTGGTCGTGTCTCAGAAACTCCCGATATTCTCGGTCTCAGGCGAGCCGTACAACGAGTTGCTCGCCCGCATCGCCATGCAAGCCGAAGTGGACGTGATTATCCTGGGCGGCATGGGGCTTAAATACGACGACTACCTGTTCTTCAAGGACACTCTTGAATCCGGCGGAGCGCTCTCCAGAACCGCGATGTTCGTTCACACCGCCGCAGATCCCACGGTCGAATGCCTTATGATACCGGACATGTCGCTGGCGGTCGCGGAGCAGTTCGCGCTCCAAGGCAAGCAGGTTCTCGTATTGCTCACGGACATGACGAACTTCGCGGACGCCATGAAGGAAATCTCCATCATTCAGGAGCAAGTGCCTTCAAACCGGGGGTATCCGGGCGATCTCTACAGCCAGCTCGCCAGCCGTTACGAAAAAGCGGTTGACTTCGCCACCGCCGGCTCCATCACCGTGCTGGGCGTCACCACCATGCCGGGCGACGACGTAACCCACCCGGTGCCAGACAACACGGGGTACATCACCGAAGGCCAATACTACCTCAAAAACGGGCATATTGAGCCGTTCGGCTCCCTCTCCCGCCTGAAACAGCAGGTCAACGGCAAAACCCGCGCGGATCACCGCGCCCTCATGGACGGCATGATCAAGCTCTACTCCGCTTTTAAGGACACCCTTGAGAAAAAAGCGATGGGCTTTATTATGACAGTGTGGGACGAGAAACTCCTCAAATACGGCGCGAAGTTTGAAAAGGAAATGATGGATCTGTCCGTCAACATCCCTCTGGAGAGGGCGCTTGATCTGGGTTGGGAAATTCTCGCCGAGTGTTTCAATCCTGAGGAAACCGGGTTAAGAACCGAATTGATTGAAAAATTCTGGCCCAAAAAATAAGGATGATTCGGAATGTCGCGCTGACGTTCGCCTGAGGAGCGCGGAGTGAATTTGATGAAGAAAAGAAACCGCAGGGAAGGTGAATTTCTCATCTATAAAGCCGAGATGCACTGGTTTGTTCTTGCGCGTCCTGTTTTGGCGTTGATGGCGTCGTTTGTACTGTGGCTGCTCTTTTTCATAGCGCAATTATTCGATATTGGAGCGAACGTACTGCGATATGTTAAATCCATCCTTGTCGGCGTGTTTGTAGTGAACGCTCTTTTTGCGATCCTGTATTTTGTATGGCAGATTTTTGAATATTACAGCGTTAAGTATTACGTTACGAACAAGCGGCTGATGACGTGGAGGGGCTTTTTTTCCAGTGTAATGGTTGAGATGCCGATAGAAAAAATTGAAGGGTTGATCTGTTATCAAGGGCTGCCGGGCAAGCTGTTCGATTATGGAACCGTGTTAGTGTCCGGCGTAGGCGGCATGTCGTTGCGTTTCAGCGTGGTGAAAGGACCTGATCGCATAGTAAAAATAATAGACGATGCTCTTGAAAAGAATAAGCGGGTTGCCGTTGAGCGTAGCGGCAACCCGAGAGCCATACCGGTTAAGACCGAAATCGTGAAAGATGTTGAATATGGCGCTTATATAACTTCTTATCCTGTGGGAGAGATGAATGGCAAAGATAAAGCTAACGAAGAATGAACTGAAAAAACAGAAGGATTCGCTCAAGATGTACCAGCGGTACCTGCCGACCCTGATGCTGAAAAAGCAACAGCTGCAGGCGGAAATCCGCAACACCGGGAACCGTATACAGGATTTAAAGGCGGAAAAGGGCGAAATTGACGAATCGTTCAAAGTTTGGATCGGCGTCTTCGGTGAAAAAGGCGTTTTTACGCTTGATATTGTGAAAATTACTGCGGTCAAGACGTCGGTCGGGAATATCGCGGGCGTGTCGATACCGCTGTTCCAAGGCGCGGACTTTGAGACGCAGGCGTATGACCTCGCCCGCGCCCCGCTTTGGCTTGACAGGGCGGTGGAAGGGCTGGAACGGACTCTGCTCCTTGACTTGGAAATCAAGACGCTGGAAGAGCAGCGGAACCGGCTCGATCATGAACTGCGCGTTACGACCCAGCGAGTCAATCTTTTTGAAAAGGTGAAAATCCCTGAAACAAAAATCCATATCAAAAAAATTCAAGTCTACCTTGGGGATCAACAGACTGCGGCGGTCGTCCGCGGTAAGATAGCCAAACGCGGCATGGAGGCGACATGATTGTACCTATGAAAAAAGCGTCGATTCTTATTTTGGATGCGGCGCGGGAGGCGTCTCTCGAAAAGCTCCGCGAGCTTGGCGTGCTTCACCTTGAGAGAAAAACGATCTCTTCGGAGAACCTCTCAAAACTTATCGACCGGAGAAACAAGGCGGAAATCGCGTTGGGCGTTTTGGGAGGCTATAAAATTGACAAGAAAGCCGCCGGTTCGGCGACGACAACGCCGGCGGTGAAAGAGCATGTCTCCGCTCATGTGATTGAACTGATTGACCAGCGCAAGAGCTTGCAGGAACAACTCATTCTGAACGGAAAAGAGATAAGCCGCATTGAAAAATGGGGGGATTTCAACCCCGCTGACTTGAAAGAACTGTCCGCGGCCGGCGTTGATATCATCCCATATGAACTCTTCGACAAGGCGTATGCGGCGTTGACCGATGAAAACCGCTTCATTGTACTTGGCAAAGGCAAGAACTCGGTGTACGGCGTCGCGGTTGGCGCTGAAATTGAAGGAGAGCAGCCGTTTGTACTGCCGGAATGTTCCTTTTCCGAATTGAACGACAAAGCGCGTGATATAAAAACGCGGTTGCAGGACATTGAAGTCCAACTTGGAAAACTCGCGTACAAGAAGGGAAACATCAAGGCTGAACTCGCGCTCTTGAAGGAACAGATCGAATTTGAGACCGCCCGCGCTGGTGTGGAAGATATGGGAACCGGCGAAGTCGCCGTATCGTGCATTTCGGGGTACGCGCCTGAAGAAACGGCGGGCGTCCTGAAACGGGTTGCGGCGGAAAACGGCTGGGCGCTGTTGATAGACGATCCGAAAGAGGAGGACAATCCCCCCACCCTCGTGAGGAACAACGCCTTCGTGCGTCTCATTCACCCCCTGTTCAGCTTCCTGGGAACCGTGCCTGGCTATCGTGAATACGACATTAGTTTTTCGTATCTGATGTTTTTCTGTTTGTTTTTCGCTATGATCTTCGGAGACGCCGCGTATGGGTTGCTCCTTCTTGGGGCCGCATTGTTTGCGGGTTCAGTTTTTAAGAAAAAAAGCGGAAAATTCCCCGATGTGTTTAAACTCTTCGTTTTGCTTTCGTGTTGCACCGTTGTTTGGGGCGCGTTGAACGGCGCGTGGTTCGCTATTAATTACCGGTATCTTCCCGGTTTCCTCAAAGCGTTGGTTATTCCGCAGTTCAACTCCGATGTCGCGTTGCATCCGTTTCCCGGCGTATTAAAAACTTTGTTCCAGCTTCCCGATAAACAGCCCGCGAATACCGCCTATTGGAACGTGCAGTTTCTCTGCTTTACGACGGCCATTATTCAACTGGTGTGGGCGCACATCAAAAACATCAAGAAGTTGCTGCCTTCGCTGGTCGCCGTCGCGCAGCTTGGATGGCTTGCGATGATGATCGGGCTTTACTTCCTCGTGCTGTCAATGCTGTTGAAGATAGCGTTGCCTGGATTTGCGGTGTACTTAATCGGCGGAGGGCTTTTCACCTATTTCATATTTGCGAATCAAACGGGCGGAAACTTCGGCTTCAATATTGGGAAAAGTTTTGCGAACTTCCTCCCAACATTCCTTAACTCGGTGTCCAGCTTCGGTGATATTATCAGCTACATCAGGCTTTTCGCCGTGGGGATTGCGGGAAGCTCAATCGCGCAGAGCGCCAACTCAATGGCGCTTGGCGGGGGATTAAACGGTTCGGTAGGAATCGTTGTTCTGAAACTGTTCGCCGCGTGTTTGATCCTCGCTTTCGGCCACTCGCTGAATATAGTGATGACCGCTTTATCAGTTATTGTTCATGGCGTTCGTCTTAATTTACTGGAATACGCCGGCAGCCATCTTGGCATGGAATGGTCCGGTTATTCATATGCGCCTTTTGCGCTTCAGCAGAAGGAAAATGGGCGAGTCTAAATGCTTGGACTTAGCCTGTCAAGAAAATTATAGGTAAGGAGCATACAATGGATGCTGGATTAGTTGGACAAATTGGAGTGGGCGCTTGTCTTGGACTTGCCGCTGTTGGTTCCGCTGCTGGACTTGGCGTCGCCGGTATGGCTGCTATCGGGGCGTGGAAAAAATGTTTCATTCAGAACAAGCCGGTGCCGTTTATTCTGATAGCTTTCGCGGGCGCGCCGTTGACCCAGACTATTTACGGTTTTATTCTTATGCAGGCGCTTGCGGCAAGCCAGGGCCTCAACGGGTTTCAGCTTTTGGGCGTCGGCATCTTCGCAGGACTCGCCATCGGCGGTTCGGCGCTTGCGCAGGGAAATTGTTCGGCGGCGGCGTGCGACGCATACGGCGAGACAGGGCAGGGATTCGGCAACTACATACTGATCGTGGGACTCTGCGAAACCGTAGCCTTGTTCGTCATGGTGTTTTCAATGTTGCTTGCCGCGTAGCGGCGCGCAGTGGAACAAAAACGGCGCGTGACGGCGTCGTTTTTGTTTTCGTGTGTATCACATACCGTCAGTTCACATTGCCCGCATAGACGTACCGCAACCGCTGTCTCGCTCGTTCCACCAGTGAAAAGATCGTTTTAACCGGCGTCGGCTGTTTGTCCTGCATCTTGAAGTGAGGGAAAAACCGCGTAATGTGCAGGGGAATGCCGCCGGACGCGGACGGAACCGAAGCGAGCCACGCGGAAAGCTCATCCATCTCTTTTTCACCGTCATTCTCGCCAGGCACAATCAGCGTTGTTATTTCAACATGGACGCTTTTCGCGCATATTTCTATGGTTTTCTTGACCGTCTCAAGCGAACCGCCGTGCCTTTGATAGAATTCGCATGAAAACGCCTTGAGGTCGATGTTCATGGCGTCAACCAGAGGAAGCAGGGCCGACAAGGGTTTTTCCATAATCATGCCGTTTGTCACCAGCACGGTCTTTAAGCCATGCTTCCGAATCAGGGACGCAACGTCAAGAATGTATTCCACACTGGTGAAAGGCTCGTTGTAAGTGAAAGCCACGCCGAGGTTTTCGGGGATGGACAACGCGGCTTCAAGCAGTTTTTCAGGAGGCAGGAAATCCGTGCGGGGCTTCATCTGGGATATGGAAAAATTCTGGCAAAAAGCGCAGGCCATGTTGCAACCGTAACTGCCGGCTGAAAGGATGGCGGAACCCGGAAAAAACCGCTTGAGCGGCTTTTTCTCTATCGGATCAAGGGCGATGGAGGATATGCGCCCGTAATTTTCGGCAAACAGGATTCCACCCGAATTGCTGCGGGTGGAACAAAAACCGGTCTGCCCTTCATGGATCGCGCACATGCGGGGGCAGAGGCCGCAACGCGCCGTCTCGCCATTTTTTTCGTAAAAAAGCGCCTCTTTCCGCATCACGTATGGCGCTCAACTTCAAACCGTTCAAGCGTATACGGCTCATAGGGTTGTATCCCGCCCTTCCGCAAAGCGATGGAAATTTGATCCTCAACAGAGTCCACCCCGTCAAGATTGGGCAGAAGCAAACCCCGTCTGTTTCCGCAACTCACGATAACGCCGTACTTCACAACGTCAAGGGCGCCGGGATCATCGATTGATTCGGGCGGAGAGAGGACGTCGACGCTGTAGGCGAGCGACTCCAACTCTTCTTCTTCAACGCGGGGAAAACGCGGATCCCGTGAGACTGCGGATACGCCATTTTCGATGATTTCCAGCGCTATATTTTTGCGTATGGGCGCTATTGTCCCTATGCAGCCGCGCAATGCGCCGTCTTTTTTAACAGACACGAACACGCCGGCGCGTTTTTCAAGCATGTCAGCGGGCATATCTTTGGACGGCGCTGGTGGGGGCATGATTTTTCCGGTTTTCACAAAACGTTCAATGGCGTCAATCGCAAGCCGTACGTACGGGTCGTTCGTGTCGCGTATTCGCGCAAGGCGGGCTTTTCGTTCGTCAAACAGGACGGGCAAAAGGGAAGGCTCATTGCCGCCGCCTGAAAACGCCGCCGTGAGGTAGCCCACCCCGAAGGGACACTCGTAGCTCAGAACGCGCGACTGGGCTTGCAACCCGTCCATGAAGCCGGCGAGGATCACGAGGCTGCGGAAACCGCACTCAGCCGCGCGTTCACAGAGCGCGGGATCGGCCGCCAGAAGACTCCTGAAGTCCAAGCGTTCGATGCAGTCCTTGACAAAGGCGTCATGCGCAGGCCCCTCTTTGGCAAAACCGTAGGGGCCGTCCGCCTTCAGCTTATGGGACATGTCGCCGCTCGCTATTAATACGACATCCCGCCCCAGCGCATCCGCCGCTTCCCTGAAGCACATGCCGAACCGGTAATGGTCGATCAGAGGCAAGCCGGAAAGCCCGATGCGGATTATCCGCGGCGATTGGAGAAAATAGAGCGGAACCATGACGCCGTGATCCAATCTGGCGTCCCGCTCCCCGAGTTTTCCCGCCTGTACGCCCGCTTTTTCAGCCGCCGCGCCGATACCGTTCGCCAGCGCCTCATCGTATTGCACGGAAAACCGGATATGCGGAGCGCGGAACGCGCCAAAATCACCTGTCGCTGATGTTCCGGGTGAAATATGGAAATAATCAGCGTAGCAAACGCTGTGCGGTGAAATAATGATGACAGTTTCAGGGTTTTCCCCGCGAACTTCTTCCGCGACCCGCATATACGCATCCCGCGTGGCGGGAATCTCATCGCCCTTTCCCACGCCCGGCACAATGAGCGGAGGATGGGGCGCCAAAAAAGCTTTCCGCGTTTTTTTCATACAGACGCCGCTCCTTTATTAAAGAAGTACTACTACAAATAGTTGTCCTTGTCAAGTTGAAGGAGACCGCAACGCATCCATAAGACAAAAAAGCGCGAATGAAAAAAAGCTTGCTTTTTTTTCAAAGTTGGTTTATAATAGGTAGAAGAAGGATATAGGGGGGAATTTCCATGAATACTGTATATAAGCGGAAATTTTGGAGAATTGTCTTGCAATGCGCGACAATTATGGCGACGTCGCTTGCATGCAATATCGGTATGGGTGATATTGTAGACCTTGACGCTCCTACGATTACCATAACGTCTCCCGCAGGTCTAAGCTACGTTGGAAAGAAATTTACCATAACCGGAACCTGTACGGACAATGTGAAAGTTACAAATATAGAAATACAGGCGATCTTGCAATCAACCGCTAGTCCGCGCTACGATGTTTCCATGAAAGGGGAAGAGTGGAGCGCGGACGTTGAACTTGAAGAAGAAGGAGAGTACACGTTCCGGGTCACCGCCATTGACCGGAACTGGAACACCTCCATAAATTCCGTAAAACAAATCACGCTGCTTGTGGATTTTGATCCGCCGGTATTTAAAAATATCGAAATTGACCGGGGCGGAGGACGTACCGCGCCCCTTCTGCCGGCGGAAGAACTGGAAGCGCTGAACGCCGGCGAATACGCCGATATTGACTATTTTCAAAACGAATCGTTTAAGATAAAGGCGGCGATGGCTGAAAATATGAGCATAACACAAGGCGCGACGCTTGCTCTCTATGACGAAGAGGGAAACCTTTTTCTTTCAAAACCACAAACTTCATCCTCTCTGTTCGCCCCGGAATGGGAAATAACCGCGCACGACATCAACGCGGCCGCTACGGAAAAAAATATAGTCATCAATCCCGCGGAAAAACGGTATTTTAAGGTGAAAATAACGTCCGCAGACGACGCGGGAAATCAGGCGCACAACGAATTTTGGCATCTATGCTGGTATCCTGACGCGGACATACCCCGCATAATGTCAACCTTTGAAACCAACGGCATCATAATTACGGCGAAAGACAGCGCGATTCCCGTTTATGTATTCGACGACGACAATCTTGACAAAGTTTATTATAAGATATACAGCGAGAGCGAATGGAATGATCTGCCGGGCGCGAGTGATGATGACAAACTGGCGTCGCTTCTAGCGCCGCTTGCGAATGAAACCATTTCTTTTGCGGCATACCCCGCAAATGGACGGGAAACAACCAGTATGACGGTCGTTTCCCCGTCGGAAAACGGAGATTTTCGCATCGCGCTTTTTGCGAAAGACAAGAAAACGCCCGGCGGGACGGTCTGGAGCCAAAAGGCGTTCCGGTTAACCGTGACGGACGATACGGCGCCGATCATCACGGTGGATGAGCCTGTTGAGAATGAAACGCCCGTTTTGAGGGCGTCAGAGGGCGGGGCATCCGACTTGTTCCTGGATATTAAAGGCTATTCCATAGACAAAGGCGGCGTCACGGTTGTGTCGCTCGCGTACGCTCCGCAAGGGAAAAGCGTAGCGGACGCTGAAAACGCGCTTAAAACCATACCCTCGAATGGGGGGGGGGGGGGGTACTCTGACGTAGACGGCGTAAAAATTTGGCGGGCTTCATTATTGGATGAAGAAGAGCAAACCATAGGCGGTTCGCTCTATAAAAAGCGCCCATTTGAGATCGCCGTCAATGTCGCTGACATTGACAACGCGCCGAGGCGCTTTGTTCTGTATGCGGAAAACGCCTCAGGCGGAACGGCCTTTAAGAATTTCAATATACTGGGAAACACGCAGGGGCCGTCCGTCTCGATAGACTACAAGGACGCCGCCGGGGATTGGCGGGATATGGCCGATGTCCATACGCATGACATGCACAACGCTTTGACGTTGCGGATAACGCTCTCGTCCACCGCTCCCATAACCGCAATTTCTTTAACGGAAGGTTCTGGAGAAAGCATAAGAACCCTGCCGTTGCAAAATACGGACGCGGCGGCCGTCAAAACCGCTGAGGACGCGGCGGGGACATTTGCCAATGACAATGACGGCGCCAGCAGAGTTTACACCCTCCTT
>JAITIK010000054.1 GCA_031279555.1 Treponema sp.
ATAGAATAAATAGTATACAGGGCGCACTGCGCATGACGGGACTGTATACGCTTCGCCGCCGTTGGCGGATCGGGGTTCCGTGTGGCTAGGTCATTCCGCTGCGCGCCCCAGCGTAGCTGGGGAACATTCCCACGCCACACTCCACCGCATTTTGCCAGCCCTGGTCGCGCTTCCTGCGGAAGCGATGCTGCGCAAGCCCTTATTCGGGCTGGAAAAACGTCGCTACACAGCCGGAACGTTAAGTGAAAAAGAAATGTGGCGCAAGGCGGCGAAAAAATAGATTGACAAAAAACAAAAAATTGTCTATCTTTATTTCTTGTTAAAAGTCACTCCATGAGCCGTTTGCAAAACTAACGGGTTGTGCGAGCGGCTAAATTTATAGAGAAGCTTTCTCAAAATTTAGGGAAAGCTTCTCTTATTTGACATTCAAGGAGGCATAGCGCATGAAGTTGCAGAAAGTGAAAGGCTGGTGGCTTATAAGACTTGCTCTGACCATTGTCGGAAAGAAGGGGCTTGCTGAAATGACAGAAGCCTCGAAAAATGCGGAAAAATCGCAGGAAATGGTTTTGCGCAGTTTGTTGAGCAACGCAAAAAACACCAGTTATGGAAAAGAGCATCATTTTGACGAGATACTTGAAGCTAAAGATGCGAAAGAGCTTTTTTCCCTGTACCAAAAATACGTGCCGATAAATGATTACGAGGATATCCGTCCGTATGTGGAGCGGCACAAATCGGGCGAAGCGGATGTGCTTTTTCCGGGAAAACCGAAAATGTACGGCACGACCAGCGGCACTACGAAGGAACCGAAATGGATACCCCTCACCGAGCGGTACTATCAGGAAGTTACCAAGAAGATGAACCAGATTTGGTTCTACACGCTTATCAAAAACAAACCGAAAGTGTTTTACGGCAAAACGCTTTCCATCGTGGGAAAAGCCGTCGAAGGGGCGGCGCCGGACGGCACCGTGTTCGGCTCAATCTCCGGCATCATGCAGCGGGACATACCGAATTTTATGAAAACCCTGTATTCGGCGCCTGCGGACATCTTTTGGATTACGGATTACAAATCCCGTTATTACGCGCTTATGCGCATGGCCATCGAACAGGATGTCACCCTTATAATCACGGCTAACCCCAGCACCCTCGTCGAATTGCAGACCAACGCCAATGAATTCTACGACGAATACGTCAATGACATTGAACAGGGCGTCATAAGCGAGAAGGTCGACATCCCCGATGAAATCCGCGCCATTTTGCAGGCGCAGTTGAAGCCGAATCCCAAACGGGCATCTGAGCTTCGCGCCCTGAAAGCCCGGTACGGTACGGTTCTGCCCAAACATTATTGGCCGAATATGCAGGTGGTGAATGTGTGGATGTGCGGAAACACCAGCGTTTACTTTGAGAAAATAAAGGATTCTTTTGCGGAAAGCGCGGTTTTTCACGAATTCAGTTATGTAAGCACCGAATGCAAGGCGGGCGTCGTACTCAAGAGCAATACGAAGGACACCGTCGCCTTTGGACATAAGATGTACTTTGAATTCATTCATGAATCTGAGATTGAAAGCGAAAACCCGCGCATTTACCAGTTGAACGAGGTGAAAGCCGGCGAACGGTACTGTATGCTGGTTACGAATTCCGCGGGGCTTTACCGGTACAACATGAACGATATTCTGGAAGTTACCGGCAGCTACAATCAATTCCCTCTGTTGCGGTTCATTCAGAAATGTAACGGCATCATCAACATAACCGGAGAGAAACTGCATGAACGCCAGTTTATAGACGCGGTTCACGAGGCGGAGAAAGCGTTCTCTCTGCCGCTTAAATTCTTCGTAGGCTTTGCGGATGTTGAAAATTTCCGCTATACGTTTTACTATGAATTCACGGATCGCTCCGTCGGCAAGGCGCGGGCCGAAGAATTCACCACGCTGGTTGAAGAGAACCTTAGAAAGTACAATGAGGAATATGCGGCGAAACGCGACTCAAACAGGATAAAAGAGCCGGTGACGAAACTATTGTCTCAGGATTCTTTTGAAAGGTTCAAGGCGGCTTGCATTGAGAAAGGATACCGGGACGGACAGTTTAAGTTGAACCTCCTCATGCAGGATGAAAACCGGCATGCAATGTTCAAAGAGTTGGCGCTAGACTTGTGAAATCAATTTCTTCAGAGCTGGCCATCCGTTATTTCAGGCGTTTTAAAGCCGTCATTTTCGATCTTGACGGCACGTTGTTTGATTCAAAACACATCGCCGCGCGGATTATCGCAAGGCAGCCATTTGATCTGTTTATTATCCGCGCCGAGCGGCAGACGCGGAAAGCGCTCGCTGGTTGTGATTTTGGGACGGCTGACCGGTACCACGATGAATTCTTCAGCCTCATGGCAAAAACAACCGGAAAGCCGCCAGCCGTTTTGCGGCGCTGGTATTTCGAACGCTATATGCCGCGATTCTGTGATGTCTTGCAAAAGCATTATTCTCCCCGACCGGGCGTCGCCGATCTTTTTAACACGCTGGCGGGCGTCCCGGTCGCTATGGCGGTTTATTCTGATTATCCTAACGTATGGCAACGGCTCACCGCGCTCGGTATAAACCCGGATGCATTCGGCGACGCCCTGTATTCGCCGGAGGACTTCGGGGCGCAAAAACCAGCTCCCCGGCCGTTTCTAGCCATAGCCAAACAATTTGGATGCCCGCCTGAAAACGTCTTGGTTGTGGGCGACCGCGAAGACATGGACGGGGCGGGCGCCCTCGCGGCCGGTATGCCCTACATCCGCATCGCAAGCGAACGCAAGGCATACCGTTCGTACCCTTGCTTAACGTGGGAAGCGTTTGCAGAGCTTGCGAGGCAAACCATTGAGCAATGCGGGTTGTCAAACGCGATATGATCGGCGGCGGAGCCGAATCTCGCCGCCAAGCTAATCAATCGCCTTCCGCAGCCCACAGGTTGCGCTCAATACCGGCGAGCGCAACTATGCTTTCATGGCATTTCTTGCGCAGGAGGGTTGCGGCTTCTTTACGCGGCAACATACGATCCGGCAGTATAGGTTCGCCTATAGAGAGCGTGATAAGATGGATACCCCCCCCCCCCCCCACGTTCTTTTTGAATAACGTATCAAGCAATTTGTAGATGCCGGACGGCGGACGGAAAGAGAACGCCATAGGCAGAACGGGTATGTTGTACTTGTACGCCAAGGCGAACATGCCTTTCTTAAACGGCCTGATATACGGATAGTAATGCCAGTTCGCGCTTTCCGGAAATACGTGTATCCATTTCTTCTTCTCATGCAGATCATCAAACGCTTGGTTAAAACACTTGATCGTATGAATGTCCGTAGGAACCGGTATCCCCCCGGCAAGCCGGATAAGGGTACGATCCGGTCCCGACAGATTTTCTTTCCACGCGGGAAAATACAGTTTCCGGTAACGTACCGCCTGCAACACCATGAGAAAATCCCATCGGTGAATGTGGTTTGAAACCGTGAACGCCCCGTTTTTAAACAGCGCCTTGTGTTTTCTGAGAATGGAACGCCCTTTGATTTTCAGCGCAAACCGCAACCGGTTCAGCGGGAACACAAGGGTGAAAATACCGGCGTAGAGCCAGCCGCTCTTCCACCTGAAGGCAAACGATCTATCCCAAAACGGGTAGTCTTTGTCAATCGTGAAAGCGGCGCCGCCCGTTCTTGCATGAAGGTGTTCGTCAGGCTTTTCCGGGTAGGATATGCCTGTATCTGGAATATAAAAGGATTCTTTCTTTTTCATAGCCTGCAACCTCTAATACAATTTTGTCAGCCACGTTGAAAGCGCCGGTATATACGTAACCAGCGCCACCACCAGAAGCTGTATGAAAAGAAACGGCAGCGCCACGCGGGCAATTTCCACAAAAGGACGCTTGAACCGGTAACTTGACAGGAAAAGGTTCATTCCAACAGGCGGCGTCAGAAAACCTGTTTCCATATTTATAAGAAATATAATGCCGAGATGAACCGGATCGATCCCATACGCAACGCCAAGCGGAGCAATCAACGGCAAAATGATAAGAATGGCGGAGAAGATGTCAATGAGACAGCCGGCGACAAGCAGAGCGATGTTCAATGTGAGTAAAAACACCCATTTTGATGAAATGGCGGCTTTCATCCAATCAGCGAATAGTTCTGGCGCCTGAGAATCGACAATGTAATATGAAAACGCTTGGGCAAGCGCCAGTATCGACAGAATGCCGCCGATAATAGGCGCCGCTTTTATAAAAACGTTCTTGATTTCGGAGAATTTGATTTCCCTGAACAGCAGCGCTTCCACAACAAAAACATAGACCACGGAGAACGCGCCGATCTCAACCATCGAGAGTATGCCGGTAAAATAGCCTGCGATGAGGATCACCGGCAGCAGAAGCTCAAATAAAACGTTTTTAAGGGAGGAAAGCGCGTCCTTGAGGTGAAAAGGTTCAAGCGGCATTTTTGTTTTTATTGAAGAACCGATGCCGAGCGCGATCATGGAGGCGGTCAATATAAGACCGGGAAAAATGCCGCCCAGAAAAAGATGCACGGTATTGGTTCTAGTCGTGGCGCCTACGAGCAGAATCGGGAGGCTTGGCGGGAAAAGCAGGCCGATGCTGCCCACCGACGTGAGCAGTCCGATGGTAAATTTGTCGCTGTAGCCCGCCGCGCCCGGCGTTGCGCCGCCTGTGAGCGCCGTGTACAGAACGCCGCCCAGCGCAAGAATGGTGACGCCGGATGCGCCGGTAAATGAAGTGAAAAATGCGCAGATGATTACCGTCGCCACGATAGAGCCGCCTGGAAGCCAGCCGAACAGTTTCCTGAACATGATCACAAGCCGTTCTCCGGCTTTGCTTTCCGAAAGGAAAAAGCCCGTTATGGTGAAAAGCGGTATGGCGACGATGCTGCCGCTCGTAAGCCCCGTATATATCTGATTGGCTACAACGTCAATATCGGCGCCGGAAGCCTGTATTAAAAGCATGGATATGCCGCCTATGACAACAAAAAGCGGCGCGCCGATCAGCGCGGCAAGGAGCAGCAGGATAACGCCGGGCGTCCGTAGGCGTCCGGCGGCAGAGAAGCCTATATCCGCAACCGTATATGCGAAGTCCGGCATATCCATGCCCCAGATCACCTTGAAGATCAGCGGCAAAGAACAGAGGGTTCCGAGAAGGAGCGGCAGAAACGCGATGACACGCGCCTTTCCTTCAAACGGCGTGTAACGGGCGAATCTGAACGCTATCACCGCATACCCGATGGGCATGATCAGCGCGAAAACCTGATCCGGAATAAACCCGATCATGGTAAACGGCGCGAGGCTCACTCTGATAAACGCAACGGAACACCATACAAAAATTGCGCCGACAAAGCTGGAAAACAGTCCGCTTATGGCGGACAACCGCACTTTCATCTTTTCCGTTTTGATATACTGAACGAGGCTGATGGAAAGATGCTCTTTTTTTCGTGTCGTTATCATGCCGCACACAAGTCCGACGACAAGGAGCGTGTGGGTTATCAACGCCGGAGACGCTGGCACCCGCGAGTGAAACGCCAAGCGCATGAAACTTTCGGCGAAAGGCAGGAGCGTAAGAGCCGCCAGGGAAAAGCGACACAGCCCTTCCTCTATACGCCACACAAGCGGATTTTGCGTTGCGGCGCTTTTTGGGGATTTGTCCATTTTTTTTCGTCCGCTCACTTAGTTTCTCTTTCGATATGCGTTTACTATGGCTTCGATTCTGTCGTACATCGGCTTGTCAAAGGTGGAGCCGAACAATTTCGGCAACGCCTGTTGCACATCATTATACCAAAGTTGCGCCTGCTCCGGCGTTATCTCGTTGATAATGAGTCCGTGCCGCTGCATGGTTTCTATTATTTCGGCTTCCAATTGAGCGACCGCGCCGTTCAGTTCCGCTTCGTGCCGTTTTGCAATGCGCAGCAATGTATCCCGGTACTGTTCCGGGATCCGCTTCCATGTGGTCTGGTTCACAACAATCGCCCCCAAAAAGGGCGCCACGTTGAGGGAAGCCATCCTTTTGGCAAGCCCGAACGCCTGCGTCCCTCCGGCCATGACCGGGCTTAAATACACGGCGTCGATTTGTCCGCCGCTTAAACTCACCAATATCTGGTTCTGGGCGACCGGCACCATGGTATAGCCCATCGCCTTGAACGCATCAAGAAGCTGGGCGTCGCTTTCGTTTGCGCCGAGACGCTGCCGTTTGAGATCATTTGGAACATACACGGGCGCTTTGGAAAAGAACTTGACCCAGCCGACTTTTGACCACGCCAGCATAAAAAAGGTCTTGCTGCTGTTGATTTTCCGCTCAAGTTCTGGTTTGACTGCGGCAAGCGCGGCGTCAAGTTCGCCGTCGTTGCGAATGAGAAATGGACAGCTTAATGTCAGCACTTCGGGCGTTATTTCATTTAAACCAAACGAAGAAAGAATCGCGGCTTGTATGGCGTTTGATTTCAGTTTCCGCAACACGGCGGCTTCGCCGCCTTGGGTTCCATCCCAGTAAATCTTGAGTTCCACCTCGCCATTGCTGGCGTCTCTCCATTCTGCGGCCATCTTGTTAAGGTGGGCGCCCCACGGCGTATTTTCCGGTACGGACGCGGCCAATTTTATGGTGATTTTTCTAGGAGCGGTGAAAATGCCGCTGGGAATGAGGCACATCAACAGGAAGGCGGTGACAAATCGATGTTTCATAGAATGAATTATAATACTTTTTATGGAAAGAAATCAAGCCTCCGCGATGCCTCATTGAAAAAACAATCCAAAAGATGCCGCGCTTCATTTCCTCTCTTTGAAAATGTAACCCAATTCATGACGGACTATTCGTAAGCGGCAATTACCGAAGATCAAAATGGGGGTTGTCCATGAGAGAGAAACAGAAAATCACCGCCGGATGCCCTTCCCGTTATCAGAACGCCGCCCGGAAAGAAAACGCCGCCGCTCTGAACGAGGCGCGGCTTGTCGCCGATTGCAACCGGATTGCGCTCCGCGTGTCCTGAATAAGCCGGAAACTCCGCATGCCCTCCTGTCCGTTAATGGCGAGACCGTCAAACTCAAGCCGCCGAAAAAAACAAGGCCGCGCTCCGCCCTCAAGGGCGAGCGCAAACTCCTCGATTTTTTCCAAATTGATGCCACCCGCCGCTGCGGTCAGGCCGCCCAAGTCCGGCATATCCCCACCCTCGCCGCGACCGTCGGTTCTTTGGGGACTTTCAGATGACACTTCTTCCTCCCGTTTCTTCACCGCTTTCTCTTGTGCCGGTATCGACGTCGAGTCCCGGTTTATATGATACGCCGCTTGGTCTTTATAAACTATGCTCATTATCCCGTACAGAGTTTGCTCAAGGATGTCCATCTCAGGCAGAAACATAACTACCCGTGAAAAGACCGCTTTATCGGGCGCCGTGGCAAATCCGTACAATAACCGCAAGTTCGGCTCCCCTTTAAGCCGCAGTACCAATTGGCCGGTCTTTTCTATCCCAAACCGCCGCTGGACAAAAAACTCCGTATAAAGAGAGCGTACTGATAGGGTATCCTTCCAGTTCCCGCATACGGCCGTATGTGGGCGGGCATGTGTTCTTTTATGACCCGCAGCATATGCAGAAATGTTTATATGCGTCAGGGAGGAGGCATTCTTCAAAACATGCTTTAATATCGTATGAGGCGGCAAAGAGCGCTTGCGCTCCTCCTATGATTTGGCTTATAGTTTTCATGGCGAGAGTCTCCCGGTCGATGGGTTTATCGCCTGCAATCTTACCAACTTTTCCACCCCTTTTCTATCTTTTCAGAGGGATTGAAACAGCATCAGATAGCAATGACAAAGAATCCGAAAAACGGTGTGAGCGCCGCCTGCGGGCTTTACTGGCGTAATGTCCCACCATATATGTATGATATGGCGCCATGTATGGACGCCATTTGATAGAGAGGCTAAAGGGAGGCGCGGTTCGGTTTTTGAAAAATATTGAAAAAAAACCGCTTGACAACCAACCAAACAGGATATAGCATATTTAATTAGCATCAAGACTTTCAAAGGGAGGTTGCATAAACAAGAAATGAAAAAGACGCATTATTTGAACATCTGCGCCGTCGCGTACAGCGGCAGTGGCGGATACCCCCCCCCCCCCCATATTATCGTGAATTAACTTCTTGCATCCAACAGAATAACAATCAATATACACGCAAACCGGCTGGCAACGCCACAGTTTGCGCCGACAGCGTATTTTTGCCCGCTTCCGCGTTTTCTGCGGGACGCTTCACAAGGTATCCCAAGCGTCCCGCAAGTGCCGCTAAAAAAAACGCCGCAAAAAAAATCCTCATGCGCGCGGATCGGAAGGCCGCCAGTTTATATCTGGCGTGGATTCCGAAGGCCAGCAAAGCGCGGCGTGAGTTTTTTGGCGTACCTACGAGTACGACGGAGCGGAGCGGCGCCATGCCGTTGCCTATACGCTGGTTGCGGACTACGGGCGGGTGAAGAGCGGGATGCCGCCGCTGACAATCCGCAGGCGGCTCTGTAACATGGGAAACTTGCCCGTATGGGCGGTTAAATATAGATGTGTAATTTGGAGGAGAAAATGAAAAAAATTTTGTTTGCCGTAGTGGCGGCCGTTCTTGTCGCCGGTACGGTTTTTGCGGGGCCTGGCGCCGACAGCAAAGGCGCCGCAAGCGGTACATTTGTTGGCATCGCTATGCCTGAAACCCATGTGTTGCGCTGGATCAAGGACGGCGCTTCTCTCAAGAAGTTTGCTGAAGCAAAAGGATTTCGCGCTCAGGATCAGTATGCCAATGCGGATCAAAACTTGCAGAACACCCAGATTCAGAACTTCCTTACACAAGGCGCAAAAGCCATTATTATCGGCTGTGTGAATGACGGCGTTGCCGCCGCTGTCGCGGACGCCGCCCGTGATAAGGTTACGGTTGTTGCGTACGACCGCATCATTCCGAATTCAGCGGATTATGACTATTATATCACCTTTAATAATTTCAAGGTCGGTCAGCTTCAGGGGCAGGGAATTGAGAGGGGGTTGAATCTCAAGAGCGCCACTGCGGCCGCGCCCAAGTACATCACTCTTTTTGCCGGCTCTCCCACAGACGGCAACGCCTTCTTCTTCTATGACGGCGCAATGAGCGTACTTAATCCCTATGTTGAAAGCGGCGCTCTCATTGTCGTTGGACCCTATCCCAAAACCTCAAAAGATACGGCGAATTTCCAGCGTATCGCCACTGAGAACTGGCAGGCGGCTGTGGCTAAAACCCGCATGGAAAACCTGCTGAACGGCGACGCGAAAGACGTGACGCTTGACGCGGTTCTCGCTCCGAACGACACGCTTGCCCGCGCGATCATTGAAGCCTGTAAAGCGGATGCCAAATACGCCAGCAAGCTGCCGGTTGTTACCGGTCAGGACGCCGAAGCCGCTTCAGCCGCGTCCATTAAAAACGGCGAGCAGTACATGACCGTATTTAAAGACACCACTAAACTTGCCGAAGCCGCGATTCTTCTTGCCGAAGCCGCAGTAAATGGAACGACTCCGAATATTCCGGGCGCAGTTCTCGCTTCTTCTATTGGGCTTGAGAGCATCGGCGACACTGGCAAGAAAGTAGTTAGAGCGTACCTTCTTGATCCGGTGATCATCTACAGGGAAAACTGGAGGGATCCGGTGAACGCCGGGTTCTATACCCAGGAAGAGATCGACCAAAACAACCTGAAATAACCTCATAGCGAGCCGACGGTTTCGGCTGTCGGCTTCAGCCGGCTTTGCTGTTTAGTGCGTTCCAGCAGTTTGTTGCGCTTAGTTTGTTGCGCTTGTGGATTTTTGTGGTGCTTTGTACCAAAAAACCCCGATTATCGGGATCCTGCGAACTTTTGGTTCGATGCAGTTTGCACGGCAAGAAATCGCCTAACCGGCGATTTCTTGGGATTTTATGCGCGAAGCGTGACAAACTGCTAGCAAGCGGATTGTTTGTAATGCGAAAAATTTTGGGGAGAAGTTTTGTATATGAGTGACTATATACTGGAAATAGAGAATCTTACCAAGGAATTTCCCGGTGTCCGGGCGCTTGATAATATCAATTTAAAGGTGAAAAAAGGGGAAATTCATTCTTTGTGCGGAGAAAACGGCGCGGGAAAATCCACCCTGATGAGCGTTGTCAGCGGGGTGTATCCCAAAGGCGCGTATGAAGGCAAAGTTTTCTACAAAGGCCGGGAAACCAATTATCATAGCGTTAAAGACAGTGAAAAAGAAGGGCTTGCCATTATTCATCAGGAACTCGCGCTCAGCCCGTATCTTTCTATATATGAAAATATTTTCCTTGGACACATGAAAACCGCCTGCGGCATTATTAATTGGAATCATTACATAAAAGAATCCCAAAAATTTTTGGACAGGGTCGGTTTAAAAGAAAATCCGGCTGCGATTGTAAGCAAACTGAGTGTGGGCAAGCAGCAGCTTGTAGAGATTGCGCGCGCGCTTTCCAAGCGGGTCGAACTGCTCATTCTTGATGAGCCGACTTCTTCGCTGAATGACGAGGAAAGCTCAAAACTTCTTGATTTGATCCTTGAGTTCAAACGCCAGGGGATCACGTCAATTATGATTTCGCATAAACTGAACGAAGCGCTGAAGATCGCCGATACGGTTACGGTGTTGCGGGACGGGAAGAGCGTTTCCTCGTACGATGTTAAAAAAGACAATTTGACGGAATTGATGATCATAAAGGATATGGTTGGGCGCGACTTGACGCGCCGGTTTCCGGAACGGAAATCCTGTCCCGGCGAGACGGTCATGGAGGTGAAGAATTGGTCGGTCTATCATCCAGAGTACCATAGCATGAAGGTGGTGGACGGCGCGTCCTTCTATGTGCGCAAGGGCGAGATCGTCGCCTTCTGCGGGCCAATGGGCGCGGGGCGCACCGAATTGATGATGAGCCTGTACGGGCAGTCCTATGGTTTCCGCAGCGAGGGCGAGTTGTACCTACACGGCAAGCGGGTTGCGCTGAAATCCGCGCGGGCGTCGCTTAACAACGGGTTGGACTATGTTTCGGAAGACCGAAAGGTATTGGGGCTCATCCTTATCCAAAGCATCAAGGTAAACATATCAGCTTCGTCCCTGAAAAAACTGTCGAGATTCGGCGTTATAGAGGCGTTGCGGGAAATTGAGGAAGTCGAGAAATACCGGCGAAATCTCCGCATCAAAACGCCGTCCATCAATCAACTTGCCCGAAATCTTTCCGGCGGAAACCAGCAGAAAGTGGTGGTAAGTCGCGCCTTGCTCGCGGATCCGGACATCTTTATTGTAGACGAGCCGACTCGCGGCATTGACGTTGGCGCTAAGACGGAAATCTACGAGATTCTCAACAACCTTGTGGCGCAAGGCAAGAGCGTCATTATGATCAGTTCGGAACTTCCCGAAGCTATGGGCATGGCGGACAGAATCTATGTGATGAACGAAGGGAAGATCAAAGGGGAACTGGCGCATGACGAGGCTGACCAGGAAAAAATTATGCGGATTGCCCTTTTGGATTAGGGCGGCGTAACATCTCAGGAGAAAAATATGAGTGATATACAGAAACAGAAAACCGGTGTCGGTGAATTGATTAAGGCCAATATCAGGAGCTATTCGATGTTCCTGATGCTGGCGCTGATTATGATTGTTTTTGCCGTGCTGACGCGCGGAACCAATCTCAATTCCCGCAACTTTACCAATATTTTTATTCAGTATAGTTATGTGCTGATTCTTGCCACAGGCATGGTTCAGGTGATTATCATCGGCGGCATTGATCTGTCGGTCGGATCGGTTTGCGCCTTTGTCGGGGCGATAAGCGCCATGCTATACAACACCGGTATAGGCATGGTTCCCACAGTGATTATTTCTATAATCGTGGGTGTGGCTATCGGCGCGTTCCAAGGGTTTTGGATCGCCGGTTTGCAGATTCCCGCGTTCATCGTTACGCTGGCGGGTATGCTCCTTTTCAGGGGGTTGACGTACATCGTTACCAATATCAGTCCTATCTCTCTGAAAAACGAAGGGTATAAGCAGATGGCGTCCGGTTTCTTCCCGAATCTGTATGCCGGTGATGTGGACATGATGCCGCTTGTCATTGGCCTTGTCATTGTTGTTGTGTTCATCGTTGCGGAAATTATTTCACGGGGCGACAAAAAGCGCAATAACTTTGAAGTTGTTCCAACTCCGCTTTTTGTGGTGAAGCTCGTTCTTATCTCCGTTCTGGTTATGGCGTTGTGCCAGCGTTTTGCCACGTACCGCGGACTCCCGATTGTCGTAGCGGCGCTGGGCGTCACCATTTTTGCGTTTAATTATATGATGAAGAATACCGTTCTGGGGCGTTACATCTATGCGGTAGGCGGCAACGCCCGTTCCGCCAAGCTTTCCGGCATCAACTCGGAAATGGTCTCCTTCATTGTGTACTGCATTATGGGCGGATTGACCGGTCTTGCCGCCGTTGTTTCCACAGGCTATATGAACAGCGCCTTGCCCCAAGCCGGCAACATGTTCGAGATGGACGCCATCGCGGCCTGTTATATCGTCGGCGTTTCCGCGTCCGGGGGCATCGGCACGGTGGTCGGCGTCATTGTCGGCGGCTTGGTCATGGCGGCCATCAACAACGGCATGTCATTGATGAATCTGGGGGCGCATTGGCAGTACGTTGTCAAGGCGGTTATTCTCCTTCTCGCGGTCTTCTACGATGTGTACACCCGTCGTAAAGCTGGTCTGGGATGATAGGGAATATTACTGATTTTAAGATCATATAAAATAAAGTATCTTCTATAAAAAATATGTGAGGGGAGGTATATGAAAACAATAGCCGGAATAGATATGGGAACCCAAAGCATTAAAGTGGTTCTCTACGACTGGGAAGCGCATAGGATCGTCTCAAGCTTTCAAGAGCCGGTTGATCTTATCGCCGAAAACGATGGTACGCGCGAACAGAAGATCGAGTGGTACGATGCCGCGCTGGAGAAATGTTTTGCCTCTCTTCCCGCATGTGATAAAAACAGCATAGCGGCAATCGGAATTTCAGGCCATCAGCATGGATTTGCTCCTCTTGATGGGGACGGCAAGCCGTTATACAACGTAAAGCTGTGGAACGACACCTCCACAGTCGAGGAGTGCCGCATCATCACAGATGCGGCGGGCGGGGATGACGCCGTTATCGCCGAAGTGTGCAACCTGATGTTGCCGGGCTTCACGGCGCCGAAAATTCTATGGCTTAAACGGCGCAAACCGGAAGCCTTCGCCAAATTGCGCTATATCATGTTGCCTCACGATTACCTCAACTATGTGTTCACCGGCGCATACAAGGCTGAATGCGGCGACGCCTCTGGTACGGCTATTTTTAACGGCAGAACCCGTACGTGGTCAAAGAAAATATGCGCCATTATTGACGAAAAACTATTTGATTTGTTGCCGCATCTTATAGCGTCCGATGAACCAAACGGTTTTGTTACGGAACAAGCGGCGGCGCGGTTTGGAATTCCGGCGGGAATTCCCGTTTCCTCTGGCGGCGGCGACAATATGATGGGCGCTATCGGCTCCGGTACCGTGAGAGACGGCTTTCTTACCATGAGTCTCGGCACATCGGGGACGTTGTTCGGGTATTCGGACGTCCCGTTGGCAGATCCTAAAAATGGGCTTTCCGGCTTCAATTCATCGACAGGCGGCTATCTGCCCCTTTTATGTACGATGAACTGTACGGTCGCCTCGGAAGAAACGCGGAAACTCTTTGGTCTTGAGGTAAAAGAATTCGACGCATTGGCGGCGAAGGCTCCGGCGGGCGCGAACGGCGTGGTGTTCTTGCCCTTTTTTAACGGCGAGCGTACGCCAAATCTTCCGAACGGCAGGGCGAGCGTTATGGGCTTAACCGCAACGAATTGTTCGCGGGAGAACATAGCCCGCGCCGCGCTTGAATCCGCCATATTCGGCATGAGGATTGGGCTTGAGGCGTTTCAGGCGCTTGGCTTTAAGGCGCGGGAAATCAGGATTACGGGCGGCGGGAGCAAAAGCCCGCTATGGCGGCAAATGGTTGCGGACATCATGAATCTGCCCGTAAAGCGGCCAGTAAGCGCGGAATCCGCCGCAATGGGCGGCGCGATTCAGGCGTTGTGGTGCCTGCTCAAGCGAGAAGGCAAGAATGTCGGCATTGCCGAACTTACCGATGAGCATATCCAGATTCGGGAAGATGAAAGCATTGCGCCCGACGCCGGAGCTACAGCCGCGTACAACAAAGCGTACGCCGAGTACAACACGTATTTGAAAATGCTGGCGCCGCTTTATAAATGAACGGCCTGTTGTTTTTTGATCGCCGTACGCCGCTATTGTGCGATTGTTGCGCTGTCGATAGTTATATGTAACTTTATTAGCAAAGGAGACCTTTATGGCGAATTATTTTATCGGTAACAAGGAGTATTTCCCCGGTATTGGGAAAATTCCGTTTGAAGGGGCGGCTTCCAAAAACCCGCTTGCATTTAAATACTACGACGCGGAGAAAATTGTTCGCGGCAAGAAGATGAAGGACTGGCTCCGGTTTGCCATCGCCTACTGGCACAGCTTCTGCGGCGACGGCGCGGATCCATTCGGCTCGGCGACTCATCTTTTTCCGTGGAATTCCAGCGATGATCCCATGCGAAATGCGGTGAACAAGGCTGACGCCGCGTTTGAGTTTATCACCAAGATCGGCGCGGAATTTTATGCATGGCATGATCGCGACATTGCGCCTGAAGGCAGGGATCCAGATGAGTCCGCGAAAAATCTCGCCGTTATTATTGACGAACTGAAAAAACGTCAAGATTCGACCGGCGTGAAACTGCTTTGGGGAACCGCCAATGTGTTCACCAATCCCCGCTTTATGAACGGCGCGGCCACCAACCCTGAGTTTGCCGTGGTCGCCCACGCCGCGAATCAGGTGAAGAACGCCATTGACGGAACCATCAAACTGGACGGACAAGGCTATACTTTCTGGGGTGGGCGCGAGGGTTACATGAGCCTGCTCAACACTGACGTGAAGCGCGAAAAAGAACATCTCGCAACGTTCCTCTCCATTGCCCGCGACTATGGACGCAAACAGGGCTTTACGGGGTGTTTTTACATTGAGCCGAAACCTATGGAACCCACCAAACACCAGTACGACTTCGATTCCGAGACCGTTATCGGCTTCCTCCGCGCCTGCGGCCTCGACAAGGATTTTAAACTTAACATCGAAGCGAACCACGCGGAGCTTGCCGGACACGATTTCGCCCACGAACTGAATGTATGCGTTGACAACGACATGCTTGGATCCGTGGACGCGAACCGCGGCGAACCCCGCAATGGCTGGGACACGGATCAGTTCCCGTCAAACGTATACGAGACGACCCAAGCGATGCTTGCCATTCTCCGTATGGGCGGCCTCAAAAGCGGCGGACTCAACTTTGATGCGAAGATTCGGCGCAACTCCGTAGATCCCGAAGACCTGTTCGTCGCGCACATCGGCGGTATGGACAGTTTTGCCTACGGTCTTGAAAAAGCCGTTGCAATCATTGAAGACGGACGGCTTCCGAAGTTGCTCAAAGAACGGTACGCGTCCTTTGATTCGGGCGACGGCGTGAAATTCGAGAAGGGCGAGCTTGCTCTTGAAGCGGTCGCGGCTCTTGCCAAAGATTACGGCGCGGTTGGGTGGACAAGCGGCAAGCAGGAATTGTACGAGAACATTCTTTCCGACATTGTGTTGGGAAAATAAGGTTGAAGCGGGATCGTCCGAAAGGGCGCGTCTGATCGCATGGCGGTCTTGTGTTGCCGTCGAACATCCCGTATGCGGAGGTTGAAATGGTGGCTGACAAATATATAGCGCTTACCTTTGACGACGGACCCGATTCAACAACAGGCAAACTGCTTGCAATCCTGGAGGAATTGCGGGTATGCGCCACCTTTTTTCTGTGTGGAGAACGTGTCCGCTCTTTTTCCAATGAAGCGAAGGCTATAGCGGATGCCGGGCATGAAATCGGCAATCATTCTTATAATCATGTATATATGAATGAGCTTGATGAAGAGGCGATATACAGCAATTTTGAGCGGGCTGAAGCGGTTATCATTGAGGTCGCCGGTAAAAAGCCGCCCTTCATCCGCGTGCCGTACGTTTCCTATAGCGAAGCCGTGGTCAAGGTTGCCATGACCATGAACATGCCGGTTATCGGGTGTGATGTCATCGGGTATGATTGGGAAGAAGCTGTGGACGAGACGAAAATAGTGGAAAATGTGCTGGCTTCGGCGAAGGACGGCGGCATTATCTTGCTCCACGAACCGTATGAGAAAACCCGCGCCGCCTTGCCGGTCATCGTTAACACGCTCCGTTTGCGAGGTTACGCGATAATGAGCGTAGGCGAGTTGGTGAACCAAAAACAAACGACGCTTCAAGCGGGCGTATGTTATAACGCCCTATAAAAAGATGCAATACGGCGCGATTTCGATGGAGTTAGACCGTTTTTTGAAAATATTCAGAAAACAGAGGAAATTATGAATAATCCCGGGTGCGTTTGTTGCGCTTCGCGTATAAAATCCCAAGAAATCGACGGTGGGTGAATATGCAGGCGGTTTTGATGGGCATGATGTGGCAAGAGGAATTTCCGGGGAACGGGTGGTAGGTTATTCCGGCTATCCAGACTTAGCGAATGTTGCGCTTGATGTTAAGGGAATCTTTTTTTGGTACACACAGTCCCATTTACGGGAGGTATTAATGGCAATGTCAACGCCAATTCCGGCGGGAGTCCGATGATTGTCTATTATGACGCGGAGAAGATGACGCTACGCCTTGCGTATTCTTCGGCGAACGATGTGAATTCCCTGTACGCTTCGAATTGGACAATTCAGGACATTATGGATACTACCGACACGAACAGAGAGTTTGTCGGCAAGTATGTTTCCATGCGCATCAATCCCGACAATGATGATTACATATCGCTTTCTACCGGAACAGTACCGGCGACTTAATTTACCTCAAGGGGACATCTGTAGGCAATGGGTTCGTATTTAATGAGCCTAGTCAAATTATTGACAGTGTGGGATCGGTTGGCGAATGGGCGAATATTTCTTTGTTATATACAATGTCCCTAAATTTTTTTGTAAATAATCTAAGAAAATAAATGTTAAAAGTATATCAGGTAAAATCATGGCGATATAAAATATTTAAAGCAAAGTTTTTTTGCCCTCAAATTCACTGTAGCGGCAGGCGGCGTCCATGCCGCCCGAAATTTACCCTTATTAAGAAAAGAAAAGCGGAAGGCAGGCCTTGCCCGGCTTGTGGTAGCGCTTCGCACGTCCGCAAGCCTCCATTATCCGCAAAAATGTCTTTTGACACTTTTATTTTAATCACTAATGAGTTAATTCCCCGCCCTTTTTTAGTGCGTAAAACTGGAGGTGTGGGGGATTTGTTCCCCCACATACGCAAGATTTCAAGGAGAAATCTTCAATACCCCGCCGTCCGGAGTCTGTAGAAAAACCTTTGTTTTTAGAAAACATCTATCCTAAACTTTTTCCTTGCTGCCTTTTGTAATTTGCATCCGGTTTTTTATTCTTTGCTCCGGCATCTTTTTTTATTTCTTTTCCTCTTTCTCCCTTCGCCGCGCGAATTCCTTCTTCTTATCGTGTCCTTTCAGGCATTTCCCCAAATTATGTGCTATACAATATAACCGCCATTGGCCATTTGCTTTTTCCTTCCCCCGCAAGGCAAACCGGTTCAGTCCTTTGCAACAGCTTATATCCGCAAATACCGGTTCTATTATTTGTATCCCCCGGGAATACCGTTCCTGACAGGTTTCCCGGTTTAACCTCTCTTTCATCTTTACGCATAAACCCCCGCTTCGTTACTCGCGCTTATCGGCGGCTTTCGTCCCCTGCCCTCCTTTTTGCTCTTTACGCATTTTGAACCATATGGACATTCCCGGCGGCCCTTCGCGCCTGCCTGATATACTTTGCCTTCCCTCCCTCCCGCATACTTTGTTGTCCCTTTGCATTCAAGTCTTTTTCCAGTGGAACCCGTATAACAATTCCCTTCCCGGTGATGCTTAAAATCAGCCGCGTTAAGCCGCCGCTCCCCCTTCTCTCCCAGCCTCCTCTTGTATTCCCCGCCCGGTATTACCGCTTCCACACCCCGCTCCTCCGCCGCACGCGAGTCCGCTTCGCTGAA
>JAITIK010000084.1 GCA_031279555.1 Treponema sp.
CGTGTTTCCGCGAGGACATAAGCGCGGCGACGGCTAAAGTGGTTGGGGTCAAATGGAAAACGGTCAAGCGTATTACAACGGCAATCGGGAGAAGCTGTTCAGGGAAGCCCTGAAAGAGACGCCGGGAGAGAAGAGCGAATTTGAGCTTGACGAGTCATATTTTTGGGGAAAAGGTGGCGAGGAGCAGAGGGGAAAACGCCGGACTTGGTCATGTTCCTATGGAACGATGTCCCGCATATACGCCGCCGCAAAACCCTCATCGAGTTGCAAAAACATCTCGTTTAATCGAAGGTTTACAAACCTCAGGTTCGCCGCAACCTGAACGATAAACGCTCCCTTGTCTAACGCCTCTTTTTTCTATATACTATCCCCCGTTATGCATAAAAACGTTGCGGCGAACATCCACAAAGTCTTGGTCTTGGGTTCAGGCGGCTTAAAAATAGGGCAAGCCGGCGAATTCGACTATTCGGGTTCGCAGGCGCTCAAGGCGTTGCGGGAAGAAGGAATCAAGACCGTTCTCATCAATCCGAACATCGCCACCATACAAACCAGTGAAGGTATGGCGGACGCCACCTATTTTTTGCCTGTCACCCCGCCCTATGTGCGTCAGGTTATTGAGAAAGAAAAACCGGATGGACTGCTCCTCGCCTTCGGCGGACAAACCGCGCTGAACTGCGGCGTGGCGTTGAACCGGGAGGGAATCCTCTACAAATACGGGGTGAAAGTTCTTGGCACACAAGTGAAAACCATTGAAGACACCGAAGACCGCGAGCGTTTTGTGCAACGTCTTGATGAAATCGGCGCAAGGACGCCCCGCGGCATCGCGGTTACCGATACGGAAGCGGCGGTTGAAGCCGCAAACGAGATAGGCTTTCCGGTCATGGTTCGCGTCGCCTACGCGCTCGGCGGCGCCGGCTCAGGCATCTGCAAAAATGAATCCGACATCCGCAAACGTTGCGACAAAGCGTTCTCCTATGCGCCGCAAGCGCTTGTGGAAGAATGGCTCGGCGGCTGGAAAGAAGTCGAATACGAGGTGGTGCGGGACAGGTTCGATAACTGCATCACGGTGTGCAACATGGAAAACCTCGATCCTCTGGGCATACACACCGGTGAGAGCATCGTAGCAGCCCCATCCCAGACCCTTACGGACAGCGAATACCACAAACTGCGCCGCATCGCCATTGACGTGATCCGGCATTTAGGCGTTGTAGGCGAATGCAACATTCAGTACGCTCTGGATCCCGCTTCCGAAGATTACCGCATCATAGAAGTGAATGCGCGGCTCTCCCGCTCGTCAGCCCTCGCGTCAAAAGCCACAGGCTATCCGCTCGCTTTTGTCGCCGCGAAGCTCGCGCTCGGCTACTCCCTCGTTGACATTGAAAACCGCATCACCCGTGTCACCACATCCTGCTTTGAGCCGAGTTTGGACTACTGTGTAGTGAAAATCCCGCGCTGGGATCTCGCCAAGTTCAAAAATGTGGAGAACCGCATCGGTTCGGAAATGAAAAGTGTGGGTGAAGTCATGTCCATAGGGCGCACCTTTGAAGAAGCCCTCCAAAAGGCGCTCCGCATGACCGGCGCTGGCGCAACTGGGCTTTCCGGCGATGACAACCTGTGCGGCGCCAGCTTCACCACGTCGAAAATCAGGGATATTCTCGCGCACCCCACGGATCGCCGCATCTTCGTCATATACCGCGCCCTTCAGGAAGGCTGGACTATTGATAAAATCCACCGCCTCACCCACATAGACAAGTGGTTTCTGTATAAAATACAGAACGTGTTTGAATGCGAACAGGAATTAAAAAGCCGTGAAATCGTAAAAACGGATTCTCCTGCGGACTGCCCCCCCGCGCTCCTCCTCCGCGCAAAACAACTCGGCTTCTCGGACGTCCGCATTGGACAACTCATAGGCGCATCCGAGGCCGGCGTCCGCGCGCTCAGGGAAGCGTACGGCGTACGTCCGGCAGTCAAGCAAATTGATACGCTTGCCGCTGAATACCCGGCGAAGACCAACTATCTCTACCTCACCTATGCGGGCGGCGGGGCGGTTGACGATGTACAGCCGTCCGGACAGGGCGTGATGGCACTCGGTTCCGGCGCGTACCGCATCGGGAGCAGCGTTGAATTCGACTGGTGCTGTGTAAACGCGGTGCACACGGCGAGGAAACTGGGGCGGCGCTCCATCATGGTCAACTGCAACCCGGAAACCGTGTCCACAGACTACGATGTATGCGACCGGCTCTACTTTGAGGAACTCACCCTTGAGCGGGTGCTTGACATCTACGAACACGAACGCCCGGACGGAGTGATCCTGTCTATGGGCGGGCAGATACCAAACAACTTGGCCATCGATCTGTACAACGCGGGCGTAGTGATATATGGCACTACGCCCCAATCCATAGACAAAGCCGAAGACCGCAACAAATTTTCCGCGCTTCTCGACACGCTCGGCATTGAGCAGCCCGAATGGAAGGAACTGACGGATCTGGCGTCCGCCAAGCGCTTCGCGGAGGAAGTCAGCTACCCGGTGCTGATTCGCCCCAGCTATGTGCTGTCCGGCGCGGCGATGAACGTGGCGTGGGATGACGCCAGCCTCGAAAAATTCCTCGGCATGGCTGCGGATGTGTCCGCTGAGCATCCGGTTGTCATCTCGAAATTTGTGGAAAACTCCAAGGAAATTGAGATAGATGCGGTTGCCAGGCGCGGCGAGATTCTCTTTCACGCCATAACCGAACATATTGAAAACGCGGGCGTTCATTCGGGCGACGCCACCGTGGTGTTGCCCGCCCAGCGGCTCTACATCGAAACGATCCGCAAAGTCAAGAAGATCAGTTCCCAGATCGCCCGCAAGCTGAACATCACCGGACCCTTCAACATTCAGTTCCTCGCCCAGCGCAACCGTGTACGGGTCATCGAATGCAACCTTCGGGCAAGCCGGAGTTTCCCGTTCTGCTCCAAAGTCTGCCGCGTGAACATGATAGAACTAGCGGTGCGCGCTATGTTGGACGAACCCATACCGCAAGCCCTCCCTTCCTCCCTGGATCTCGAATGGGTGGGCGTAAAAGCCGCCCAGTTCAGCTTCTCCCGCCTGCACGGAGCGGATCCCATTTCCGGCGTGGAAATGGCAAGCACCGGCGAAGTCGGCTGCATAGGCGAAGACCTGCATGACGCTTTTCTCAAGGCGTTGCTTTCCGTGGGCTACCGCCTTCCCCAAAAGCGGATACTCCTTTCAACGGGCCCTATGGAGGCCAAGATGGACTTCCTCGATTCCGCCAAAAAACTCAGCGAGATGGGCTACGAACTCTACGCCTCACGCGGCACCGCAAAATACCTCAACAGTAACAGCGTCCCCGCAACGCGCCTTCACTGGCCTCTTGAAGGCAAGGAGCCGAACATCGCGGACTATATCCGCCGCCGTGAAATCGACATGATCATCAATATTCCCAAAAACAATCAGGCGACCGAATTGAAGAACGATTATATCATCAGGCGCATGGCTGTTGATTTCGACATACCGCTTTTCACCAACATCAAGGCGGCGCGGGAATTCGTAGATGCGCTTGCGTACAAAAAGGCGAAGGGGCTTGAGATAAAGGCGTGGGAAGCGTATGTGTAGGCGGGGGCTGCGACGCTGGATGAGCGGCTCGTCCGCGCCCGTTCTACGGCTAAGGAACTATGCGGAAATAACATGTGGGAATTTATTTTCGCACAGTTCCTAATTCACCGGACGCGCGTCCGTAAGCGCCGAGGTGGAATACAGTTGATCTTCCGCCCATAGCGCGGTTGATTTGACATTTGAGCTGAATTTCAGGTCCGCTATGGCTCCCCGTAGGGCAGGCGCCCGTATGGTCTGAATGTAATTACCCTCTTCATTATAGCCGAGCAAATAATTCACCGGATATTTTGAATCAATGACATAGTTTCCGTCCGCGACGCTCAGCGAAGGAAACGGAAAGCGCGGCTCTACCGGGGGATCAAAGGAGATGTTGCGCGCAGCCTCTTCTCCGGCTTTGTTTACCAACACCGCACGGTACAGTCCGCGGGGCAACGGCTCTTCATCAATCATGGCAATGCTCCCGCTTCCCAACCACATCTTGCCATCCTGCTGAAGCGCTATCCAATCCCGTTCCGAAAGATGCCAGCGCAACCCTTCACGATCATGGTACAAGTAAAGATCGTCAAGGTTTTCCATTCCGTCTTCGTCGGTTGCAAGAACAAAAAAAGAAAACCGCTCTTTCACAACGCCGTTTTCCTGCACATACGCAAGTCGCATAACGGCGTACGATATCTCCGGTTCGGTGCGACTGCAGGCGGCGAGAAACAACACCAGAAAGGCTGCATATAGAAGAAACGTGTCTTTCATAGATTTAGTATAGTATAGACGCTCATCCGCTCTTTTGCAAGCGCGATTTTTGCTCACGCTCGCTTGTTAGTTCAACCGGTTACACAAATCCAGCAACGTGTACCAGCGGGAGCTCACGGTGGATGAAAGCGTCGAACCGGGCAGGGAACTTGCCCGCCGCAGGGATTGCAGCGCCGTATTCGCCACTGCGGACATGCTCGCCGCAGGCGTCATCGCCGGTCTTGCGGAACAGGGGCGCCGTGTTCCGCAAGATATTTCCGTCATTGGTTTTGACGACGTTTTTTTTAGCCGTCTCACGGCGCATCCTCTAACCACCATTCATCAGGATATTATGCGCAAAGGCGCCGCCGCCGCCGGCGTGATGATGGACTACCTTGAAGGAAAAGAGATTGCGTTCCGAAATATAATCATGCCGGTAACGCTGGTAGAGCGCGGCTCGGTCTCGGATCGTCGCGCTCCAGGCGTATAAAGCGAGTGACGGCGCCGCCCGATACCGCGCAGCCGGCCCAAAGGTTCGCCGAACCTATGGGCCGCACACCGCATGTCCGCGCTTGTTGGGCGGGGGCT
>JAITIK010000142.1 GCA_031279555.1 Treponema sp.
CTTGTTGATGTACAAACCGAAAAAGAACAAGTTGCGCCGGGCGGACTCTTTAACGCCTTTATCAGCGCCCGCGACCTGCCGGTATTTTGGGACGCCTGGGACATTGATTCGGATTATACCAGGCATATTGTTCCGGAAAATACCCTTGAATCAACGCGGGTTGTATCTGACGGCCCGCTCTGTATCCGCATCCGCCGGAGTTATAAAATCGGCGAAGCGTCCCGTTTAATCCAGGACATGATCTGTTATACGGATACCCGGCGTATTGATTTTGATACTAAAGTTGACTGGCGTGAAAAACGGCGGCTTTTAAAAGTGAGTTTTGATACCGCGATTAGCGCTACCGAAGTCCGCTGCGAAACGCAATACGGGCATCTTTTCCGCAATACCCATAAGAATCTTCCGCAGGATCGGGCGAAGTTTGAAATTTGCGCCCATAAATGGATTTCACTTGAAGAAGAAGGTTCCGGTATCGGCCTTCTAAACGATTGCAAGTACGGCCACGATGTATCCGGTGGAAGGATGCGGCTTACACTGCTTCGTTCTCCGCTGGCGCCTGACCCGGAGGCGGATCAGGGCGAACAGCGTTTTACCTACGCGCTGCTCCCCTGGACGGGTTCTTTTAACGAATCCGGTGTAGTGCGATCCGCATATGAACTTAATACAAAGATCGGAATCGAAAACATTCCAGGGACAGCCGCCGAAACCGATGCCCGATTTTCACTTTGTTCGCCGGACAATCCGGCGCTTATTGTCGAAAGCATTAAGGCGCCGGAAGCGGACGCCGACAAAACCCAAAAAAGACTGCTTGTGCGTCTCTACGAAAGTTCCGGCAGTCACCGGACAGGCAATCTCCGCTTTAACCGTCCTGTCGCGTCTATTGAAGAAACGGATATGCTTGAAGAAAACGGCCGCGTTGTACAGTGTGCTGGCTCTTGTATTCCGCTTGCCTTTAAACCGTTCGAGATTAAGACACTTCTGGTAAGTTTTTATCAGGACACAAACCAGGGAGCAATGAGAAATGATGAATAATCTGAATATCATCCCGATGCCGGCGTCGGTCAAATATACCGGCGGCAGTTTCTTTTGCAAAGGGCTGCCGTTAATTGCCGGAGATGACTGTTTTAAGCCGGAAATGGCGGTTTTTCACAAACAGATGAAAACTGTTTTCCCGCGAAAAGATGCCGGTGTACATATTACCTTAAAACAGTTATCGCAAAAACAGTCGCCTCATGGGGATAAGAAACAGGAAAACTATACATTAACAATCGCTCCACGATGTATCACGATTGAAGCTGCTGAGGGTGCGGGCGTCTATCACGGCCTCCAGGTTATGCGGCAGCTTTTTATGACTATGGATTCGGGCGGTATCCCCTGCGCCGTTATCGAAGATTATCCGCAATTCCAGTGGCGCGGCTTAATGCTTGATTGTTCGCGCTGTTTTTTTACCGTTGAATTTATTGAAAAGCTGATTGACGCCGTTTCAATGCATCACATCAACAAATTCCACTGGCACCTGACCGACGATCAGGGGTGGCGGATGCCGGTAAAAAAGTACCCTCTGCTTACCGAAATCGGCTCAAGGCGCTTTGACACCCGCCGCCGGGACGCCTATTACGGCGGCTTTTACCAGATCAGTGAAATTAAAGAAATTGTTACCTGGGCCGCCGCCCGTCATGTTGAAGTAATACCCGAAATCAATTTACCCGGCCATACGTCGGCGGCGCTTGCAGCTTACCCCGGATTGGGCTGTACAGGCGGCCCGTACCGCGTGGAAGACCGCTTCGGCGTATTTGACGATGTACTCTGCGCCGGAAACGACGGCCTCTGGGACCTCGCGGCGGCGGTTTTTGATGTAACCGGAACACTTTTCCCGTCAAAATATGTGCATATAGGCGGCGATGAAGTTAGTTTCAAACGCTGGGCGGAATGTCCAAAATGTCGGGAAAGAATGAAGGAATGGAATGTAAAAGAAGCTTCCGGCTTGCAGTCCCGGATAACGGCAAGGCTCGCGGCCATGCTTGCGGAGCGCGGGAAAACCGCTATAGCTTGGGACGAAGTTATTGACAATGAAAAAGAAGCGAAAAGGCTTCCCAAAGAACTTGTTATTATGTCCTGGCGCGGTCGCACGGGGGGTAACAACGCGGTAAAAATGGAACATCCCATTATCATGACGCCGAACAGCGACGGCTGTTACTTTGATTACAAACAAAAAGACTCCCCGGAAGAACCGGGACAGCCCTTTCCCCAATTATTTTCGCAATTATACGCGCTTAATCCGGTTTCCACGGGAATGACCGAAAAAGAAGCGGCGTTTGTGTTGGGCGCCCAAGGCAATCTTTGGACAGAATATGTAAACGCTTCCAAATTCGCCGAGTACATGATATTTCCCCGCGTCTGCGCCCTTGCGGAAGCCGTCTGGACGCCGGAAGCAAATAAAAATTTTGAGGATTTTAAAAACCGTTTAAGGACACATAACCGCCGTTTGGAAGATATGGATATTTTGTACTGCCGCTATTAACCGCATCGGGGACACGCCCCTCGAACTGCCGGGTTGTTCGCCCGGCGATCCGCTCCGCCCGGAAAGCAGAAACTTCTCCGTCCTCAATATCCCAATCATGTCCGCGTAAATCGTCTCTCCTGCAAAAGGGGAAGGGGAAATGCGGCTTGACTCGGAACCGCCGCCGATGTTGCTACGCCCGGCTTCCTCGCGTACCAGACGACTGTAGACAACGGCGCACAATAAGTCCCTGCCTCAAATAGGCTCGTAGCACCGCGTAGAAGCCCCTACAACAATTCATTCAAATATGAAGAATTAAATTATTTGGGCCTTCTTGGACTTGAACCAAGGACCGACGGATTATGAGTCCGCAGCTCTGACCAACTGAGCTAAAGGCCCTTTTGTAAGGTGATTATTTATAGCATAAAACAAAAAAAAAGTCAAGCGGCGAATGAAGTTGAGAAGAATTTTTTGTAAATGCCTGACACTTGTAACACGCTTGCGAGCGCAAGCGCCGCCAGTGCGTCAGCGCCTCTATGAGCCAATTTCAAAACACTCGCATCCCTACTGCGCATCCTGTCGCTCTAACTGTTGCAACGCCGCAGTTTTGGCGTAGAAGCCGTTGTTTGCGATGAGTTCCGCCGGCGTTCCGTATTCCGCGATGCGCCCCTCGTCCAGCGCCAGCACCTTGTCCGCGTTGCAAAGCGTTGAGATGCGGTGGGAAATGATGATAACCGTGTACCGCTGTCCGGGATCCGCATCCCGCCTTGCTTCCAGAAGCCGCGAGAGTATTTTTTGTTCGGTTTCCGCATCCACTGCGGAAAGAGCGTCGTCTAAAATGAGCGCTTCGCCATTTTCTATGACCGCGCGGGAAATGGACACTCGCTGTTTCTGTCCGCCGGAAAGCGTCAGCCCCCGCTCCCCGATAATAGTGTCCAAGCCGTCCGCGAAATGCTCAATATCCTTGTCAATGGCGGACAGGGACACGGCTTTTTCTATTTGTTCGGCGGCGCCGTCGCTCTCCGCGTTCTCAAGTCCATACGCTATGTTCCGTCGTATAGAATCGGAAAAGAGATAGGAATCTTGGGGCGTAACGGCGAAAAGACGGCGCAACGCTTTTAAGTCCCAATCCCGTACGTCAACTCCTTTCACAAAGACCGTATGTGCCGGTGGCTCTATCATGCGTACAAGCGTTTTCACGAGAGTCGTTTTTCCCGAACCGGTGCGTCCCAGTATGCCAAGCCATGTCCCTTGTTCAATGGTAAGGTTGATGTTTTCGAGTACGCCTTGTTTTTTGACGTTTCTTTGGGTTTCCCCCGCATATTCTTTATGTTTCTCATTTTCGCTATAGGCGAAGGTAAGATTGCGAAATTCTATGAACGGGGCGCCGGCGTCCGGCTGTTTAGGATGTGCCGGCGAGGCAATGAGGGGCTGGGTGCGCATCACCTCGTTGATGCGTCCAAGGCTCACCGCGCCGCGCTGTATCAAGTTCACCATGAAACCCGCCCCCATAAGCGGCCATATCAACATCTGGAAGTAACGGAACAGGGCGGTCAATTGTCCGGGCGTCATAGCTCCTTGGATGACGCGAATACCGCCCGCAGCCAGCAATATAATTGAAGTTAACCCTGAAAAAAAACCGATCAGCGGGAAAAAAACTCCGTAGAGTTTCACCAACGCCATGTTCGCCGCGCGGTAATCGTCATTAGTGTCCGCGAATTTCCGCATGAAGCGCCATTCTTTGACAAAAGATTTCACCACGCGGATGCCGGCGAAGGTTTCCTGCGCCGCGCCGCTCATGGCGGAATAGGCTTCCTGCGCCTTTTGGAACCGCTTGCCGACTAGATTGCCAAACAGCAGGATCAGCAGCGTGATAAAGGGCAGGGGAATAATAGCGAATGCGGCGGAATGCGCGTCATTTATGAAGATGATCGCCAAGATTGAGACCGCCATGACGGTTCCGTCAACCAACGCGACAAGCCCCATGCCGATGGCCACACGCACCGCGTCAAGATCGTTGGTTGAACGGGAAAGCATGTCGCCGATCTTGTTCTTTTGAAAAAAATCATAGGAAAGCGTAAGAAAATGGTCGAAAAGCGCCGCGCGCATTTCGGTTTCAATGCGCCGGGCCGAACCATGTATGAAATACCGCCATAGAAACCGTCCGCCGCTGACAATCGTCATCATAACGACCATAGCGGCGGCGGGCTTTATAATTGTTCCGGCGGTAAAATCGCCGGCGACAATACTGTCTATAGCTTGTTGCAGGAACAGAGGGATGATGACTTGGGCCGCGTCAACGATGAGGAGGCATATAAAACCCGTTATATATTGGAAGCGGTAGCGGTACAAATAGGGAATGAGGGTTTTGTAGTTGGACAGGATGCTTTTTGAGAGCGGGCTTCGATTGCTTTTCATTTCATTAATACTATAAGCGCAAGACAAAGTTTGTCAAGACAACCGCGCCGGCATAGTCGCGGACGATATCCACAAGCCTCGACGTTTTTGCACATACCTGTTTCCACCCATTGCAATTCTTGCAAAACAGTTTATACTATAGGCATGTCATTAAACTGTGGTATCGTAGGTCTCCCCAATGTGGGAAAGTCAACTATATTTTCAGCTTTAAGCGCCTCGCCGGCGGAAGCCGCCAACTATCCATTCTGCACCATCAATCCAAACATCGGAATTGTCAATGTGAATGACCTGCGGCTTGACGCATTGACGGAAATCTTTCATCCACAGCGGACCATTCCCGCAAGCGTAGAGTTTGTGGATATTGCGGGGCTTGTAAAAGGCGCGTCAAAAGGCGAGGGGCTTGGCAACCAATTCCTGTCCCACATCCGCGAAACGGGCGTCATTGCGCAGGTTGTGCGTTGCTTTGATGATCCCGATATTATCCATGTGGCGAACACTATCGATCCCGCGTCCGATATGGAGATCATCAACATAGAGCTTGCCCTCGCCGACCTTGACACCCTTGCCAAGCGTAGGGAGCGGGTTGAGCGCAGCCTCAAAGCGCAGGCGAAGCCGGAGCAGAAACTGGCGGAAATCGCGCTTTCGGCGCTGCGTAAGATCGAGCCGTCGCTTGAAAACGGCAAGGCGGCGCGTTCCGCAGATCTTACCGATGACGAAAAAGCGGCCGTGTACGACTGCCGTTTTATCACCATGAAGCCCCAACTGTACGTATGCAATGTTGATGAAGAGGGCATGCGCTCTTTTTCATCGGGCGCGGCAAACGCATACATACAAACGGTTATGAAACGCGCCGAAGAGGAAGGATCGGAAACGGTAGTCATCTGCGGAAAATTTGAGGCGGAGCTTGCTGGCATTGATGATCCTGAAGAAAAACAAGCCTTTCTTGAAGAACTCGGTCTAAAAGAATCCGGTCTTTCCGCGCTGACGCATGCCGCGTACCGGCTTCTTGGGTTGCGGACATTCTTTACTGCGGGAACGGATGAATGCCGCGCATGGACGATTCATGCCGGAGACACCGCTCCAAAAGCGGCCGGAGTCATTCACAGTGACTTTGAGAAGGGCTTCATCAAAGCCGAAGTGTATTCCTACGAAGATATTGCGCGGTACCGGAGCGAGGCGAAGATCAAGGAAGCGGGCAAATACCGCGTTGAAGGGAAAGAGTACGTGGTACGGGACGGAGACGTCGTGTTCTTCAAATTTAATGTGTGAGGCGGATATGGATGGCAATGGCGCGGGCGGCGGCATTCCTTTACAACAAGGAATCCTCATTGCGCCTAAGATTTTACAGAAATATTCCCTATTTGGCGGACTCTCGTCCGGGCAGATAGAGGGCATGCTTCCATACATGGAATACAAAATCTTTCAAGCTGGAGAAGTCATTATGAGTGAAGGCGTTTACAATGACCGCGTTTATTTTATACTTGAGGGAAAAGTGGAGGTAAGAAAAAACAACGTCACGCTTGCGGAACTGCGCGAAGGAGACGCTTTCGGTGAAATGGAACTTATTGAGATTGTCCCTATTGTGGCTACGATACGGGCGCTGGACAAAACGGCGACCTTATCGCTTTCCAATAGGAAACTGCATGAAATATACAAGAACGATATTTCAACGTTTGCAATGGTCATTATGAACCTTGCGCGGGAGCTTTCCAGGCGGCTCAGGCATATGGATGTTATGGCGGTGGGCGGAAATGAGGAATAAACTTACCGAAGAATTAGCCATATGCGGATTTAACGCGGCGGCGGCCGTTGGGAAATTGCATCCTGAGACCATAAACCGCCTTTTTTTGCGGCAGGATCGTTTCCGATTCTTTACCACGGTGTGCAAGGATTTGGCGGCGCGCAAACGCCCCTATAAAATCTGCGAAGACGAGGAACTTGAGCGTATCTGTAAAAGCAGCCATCATCAGGGGGTGGTCGCCATGATTGAGCAGCCGGTTGTCGCGGGTTTAACCAAAGGCGATCTCGAACAATGGGTTGCGGAGGGTTTGACAGGTCTCGTACTTCACGATGTGGGCAACGATCACAACCTCGGCGCCATAGCGCGGTCGGCCGCTTTTTTCGGGGCGCGTTTCATCGTCATCTCCAGCGCGGATGAGGAAGTCCAACTCACAACCTCAGCCTACCGCATAGCGGAAGGCGGCATGGAGCATGTCGTTGTCCGTAGCGTCCGTGATACGGCGGCTTTTTTGCGGGACGCCTCGCGGACGCTCATCACCATTGGCGCGGATCCGTACGCGCGTTGGCGTATACGCGATCTTGACGCAATCGTACGGGAGCGGCGCGACCGGTTGAATAGCCGCATACGTTTTGGCGGTCGCCCCGGATTCGCCCTTGTCATTGGCAATGAAGAGGCGGGGTTGCCGGATGCGGTCAAGCGGCAATGTTCGGCCCTCGTGCGGATTCCCGGTACGGGCAACATGGAAAGCCTCAATGCGGCTCAAGCCGCAACGTTGTTTTTGCATGCGGCGTTTGAGTGTTGATGCGGTGTCGAACGCTCCGGTACAAGCCGGATTTTGTGTGAACACCGGACACAGCTTGACTATTGATCAGGGGCTTGTATACCGTCGCCGTTTTTAGCTACACGCCCGGTTAGGCGTCAAGAATGCCGACGGTTTATCCCGTCTCCAGAGACTTTGTAAAACAGACGGAGATTGCAATGCGCTGAAAACAGAGGGTTGTTTCCGGATTCCTTCAACCATATGCGCGCCTCCTTAACTTATAAAGAATGAGCGATTTTCTCCTAAAGCCTGTTCCAAAACCGACTCGAATGCAAGTTTGCGCTTTGGAACAGGCTCAAATTATAAGCATTTATATAGTTTTTGGCGGTCATGATGTAAGTGCGTTTACCCGGGCTGTTAACCACCGGGCAGGCGGTTCGAACCCGTCCATCAGGCTGGGCTGTTTTCTTGGGGAATGATGGACGGCCATTTCCTCGGCGCGCCTAGCGGGAGTTCGGGACGCCGATCATTTGCCATTTCCGCGTCCATGCTTTGCCCATCTTTAGCCCATTATAAGACCAAGAGACCGATATCTACCGCCTCATGCGGTTTCATCTGATTTTTTTTATTGACGTTGCGACCTGACGCGGTGACGCCACTTGACATTTTTTTGAAGGGCAGATAAGGTAAAGATATCTTACAATACCAGGAGGCAAGTATGAAAAAGCGGATGAACATCAACTTTACTCAAGAACAAAAGGCTGGAGCCTCCACGGGGCGGTAATCCACAGGTTTTTAATCCATCGGCCAACGAGGCTCTTTTTCTTTCTCTAAATTAACCGTTGCTTTCACTTGAAAACGGTTGAGGGGTGAACGATGGGCGTACGTATATGTTGTATACATATATGCGTTTCGCCTATGTTTGACGTAGCCCCATCACATCAGGAGTTGTCATTGGACACCATTTGGTTAAGCGTCTCTGCGGGGACTGGCCCCGAAGAATGCGCCCACGCCGCCGCTCTGACCCTGCGGGTTCTTCAAAGGGAACTTGAAGAAGCGAGGAGTGGAGTCACATTGCGAATTATTGACGTGGAGCCGTCCTCCAAAAAGGGCGATATCCGTTCCGCTCTAATTGCGCTCGAAGGGGAGGAGGCGAGACAGTTCGCCCTCTCGTGGATAGGCATTGTCCAGTGGATTTGGCGTAGCGCATACCGTCCCCATCACAAACGGAAGAATTGGTTTGTCTCGGTGAAACCGTTCGTGGCGCCTGAACAGGGAGAAACGCTCTCTCTATCCGATGTACGCTTTGAAACCGTCCGCGCCGGCGGTCCGGGCGGTCAGTACGTCAATAAAACGGAGAGCGCCGTCCGCGCCGTGCATATCCCCACCGGAAAAAGCGCGACAGCCCGCGAAGAGCGCTCTCAACTGTTGAACAAAAACCTTGCCCTCGCGCGTCTTGCGTCTCTGTTCGTCCAAAAACAAGCGGACGAGAAAAAACAATCAAAATCAAAACTGCGCCATACTCACTGGGAATTGGAGCGGGGCAATCCAATCCGCATATATGACGGGGAGACATTACAGTTGATAAACCGCCCTGCCCTAAAAAGCGAGGCGCATTATCCGCGCATTCCAATAAAAGAGGAAAAACACCATGACTGACAGTATAGCTGACCGCGTAGCTGACGTATCGGCAAGATCGGTTTCAACAAAACCGATCCTGGTAAACGGCGCTTATAACCAAGCGTATGTGTACGCGAAATCTCTGGAGGCTGCATGTGAAAACAAAATAGCGCGCTATCTCAATCATCCGGCTTTCGCGGACACCGTTGTGCGCGTTATGCCCGATGTTCATCTGGGAAAGTCCACGGTAATAGGCTGGACCGCAACTTACACGGATGCGCTGATTCCATCGGTCATCGGTCTTGACATCGGTTGCGGCGTCTGCGCCTGCAACCTCGGCAAGGGAAATCTGCGCTTTGACAAACTTGATGCGTTTATCCGTAAAAATATCCCCTCTGGTCAATCGGCGCGTCCATCCCTCCATGAATCCCTTGATGAAATGAATCTGTTTGCGTCTCAAATCGACGGCGACAGTGAATTATCCGGCGCCGGAAGGTTTAAAAATGAAATCCGCAAGATTTGTGAAAAACAGGGAAAAAACCCTGAACGGATATTCGCCTCGCTAGGGACCCTCGGCGGCGGCAATCACTTTATCGAAGTTGATGTTGACGAAGCGCATAACCGCTGGCTTTTGATACATTCCGGCTCGCGGATTTTAGGGGCGCATACGGCGGAACACCATGAAACTATCGCCCTGAGAGAAACCGAAGCGAGTAGTCCTATCAAGTATCTTTCCGGCGCTTTCGCTGACAATTATCTGGCGGATATGCGCATCGTCCAGCATTACGCCCGTGTAAATCGCGCGCTTATGGCGCATACAATAGCAAGCGGTTTTTTCAAAGTTGACATACGGGAAATTGAATGCCGTGACTGCATCCATAATTACATTGATATGGAAGCCAAAATAGTGCGAAAAGGAGCCATCTCCGCCCGAAAAGGCGAAGCTGTGGTCATCCCGTTTTCAATGGCCGAGGGAGCGGTTTTGGGACGCGGCAAAGGCGCCGCCGACTGGAATTGCTCCGCCCCTCATGGCGCGGGAAGGAAAAAAGCGCGCGCCGATGCAAGGAGCCTTTCTCTTGACGAATACCGCAAAGAGATGCGGGGGATATGGTCAAGCGTCATCTGCAAGGACACCCTTGAGGAAAGTCCGATGGCGTATAAAAAAGCGCGGGACGTTCTTGACTACATTGCTGATACGGTTGCTGTGGAGCGGCGTCTTAAATCGCTTTACAATTTCAAAGCGGTGGATTGAGTGAAGGACGGCGCGGCGGGCGCTATTCCTGCAAATAGGGATTGCGGCAGTAATGGAATCGCCCGCAGGCGGTTCATTACTGCCGCTTGACAAAAGAATCTCGATTTTACATGATATCAATCTGTGGAACAGAAACATCTAGGACATAAAGACACCGTGAATCTCGGCAGTTACTATACTCCGCCCTGGCTGGTTGATAGAGTGTATTCTCTTCTTGGGAAGAATGTGCCGGACTGGGACGATTATTATATTCTTGACACTTCGTGCGGATATGGCGGTTTTCTGCGCGGACCAAAAACGATTGGCGCTGATATTGACGAACAAGCGGTTGAAACGGCGAAACAGATGCGCTCCCGCGGCGTTTATTTTAATCATAACAGCCTTTTTGGAATATCACGCTCGCAATATAATCTCGATAAAAATGAAAAGATAATCATTGTCGGCAATCCGCCTTATAATGACACGACGTCAATTATTCGCAATGATATAAAAAAAACGGCGTCTTTAAGGGATGCCGACGTCATATCGCGTGATGTGGGAATATCTTTTTTGCTTTCGTATGACAAGCTGACGGCTGATTTTGTTTGTGTTTTGCATCCGTTGTCTTATCTTATCAAGAAAACTAATTTTGAGGCGCTTGGGCAATTTAAGAGCAACTATACGCTTATAGATTCTGTTGTGGTGAGTTCAGGCGTTTTTTCGGCGACATCAAAGCTCACCTCTTTTCCGATAATCATCGCGCTTTATGAACGCAACCTTTTTGGCATGAACTACGCGTACATCCAAAACTACACGTTTGAAACAAACGATAATAAACCATTTTCGATTAAGGAGTATGATACAATCGGCAATTACATACCGAAGTATCCAAACCACAAAATGACATCCAAACATGACGCCATCGCTTATTTTTATACTATGCGCGACATAAACGCATTAAAACGCGCCGCGACTTTTCTTGAGAAAGAAACGAGAGCCGCGATGCGGGTAACCAAACCAAAGCTGTCTTATTATTGTTATGTTGACGTATTTAAAGATTATATTCCGCACATGCCATATTATTTTGGCAACAGCGATATAATGATAAACAACGCTTATTTTCGGGAATTAGAGTCGCTTTTCGTGAGCAGGAGCGCGCGAAAACACCCCAAACTTGCCCCCTATGTTGAAGCGGGAACATATAATGATGAGGAAGCGGCGCTAACCAAATATTTTAAAGCGTTATTGGGGGTTCATTATGTGGATTGAAAACAATGGCGCCGCAAAAACGGAATTGACATCCGCCATTCTTTTGACTAACGCAACAAGGGAAAAACTCGCATAAAAACACGGAGTTTTTTAATGAATACGGATTTTCTGTTGCGACAAGAACAATACCAGTTGCTCAACGACGCTATGTTGAATGGCAAATTGGATATGAGGTTGTTCTTTCTGTTTTACAGGGGGCATTTTTCCAGTATAAGCGGATGCGGCGTTTTGCTCAAGAGAGTCAATCCGCTTTTTTAGCGGTTCAAGCGATTTTAGAGCCGAAGATTCACAGCATTGGCGATAGAATGCCAGCAAGATAGATAAAACGCTCATATTTTT
>JAITIK010000196.1 GCA_031279555.1 Treponema sp.
AAGGAGAAAATATACAGGCTCCTTTTTTTTTGTCAAGGCAAGCGCATAGATCGAACCCCGCGCTTCCGTTCATGCCCTTTGTTCATTGACATTTCTTATAAAAACAAATATTATAAAAAAATAAAATTTTAGTTGACAAATGGCGGTATGCCTGATTAAATAATCGATTTGTGTTTATACTAGAGTAATCTGGAGTAATGCGGGGTCGTACCCCGCTGGGAGCAACCATGACGTTTACCTTAGAACTGGCCGCTTATTAAAGCGAGTTTTGATATTACCGATGAATGGTTCTTTTACGATGGAGCGTTTAACGGAGCGAGGCCGGAACAACGCGAGTTACTGCTCCATGAAAATTTCGTCGCTTTGAATAGCGGACGGGAAATCATCGCGTATTTTGAGGGACAATGGCTGCGTCCGTTGGATTAGCGGTTTCAGAACGCTTCATTTCGGCAAAAGGTATTCCTTACTATTACGACATTAACCTGAAAATTCTCCCCAATGTTTATTAAAATTGAGGAAATAAGGATAAACCATGAAAAATTTTGTGTTGTTTTTGGCGTTTACTTCGCTTTTTGTCTCGTGCGCGATTGAAGGGGAGGACGTGGCGGACCGGCTGGACTTTGACCGGGAAACCTTTAACACGGCACGCCGGTTGTGGCTGGACCAGGACTTTCAAAATTACTCGTTCCATCTCGCTGGTTATCCGTCTGGTTTTCGGAGCGGGACCGTTATTGTAAAAGACGGCGTCTTGGACAGGTTTATTATGGATGATGAAGTTGACGCTTATGACAATCTTTTAGAAGAGCGGGTGTCTCCGTTTCAACTGGAGTGGACAGACACGATTTCCGGCCTCTATGAAAAAATCAATAACGCACGAGCGCCATCGCCCTCCGGCGGGTTTGAGTGGCGATCCAGGATAGAGATGGAATATGACGACACGTATCATTTTTTCAAAAGCTGTTTTCGTGTGAGCTGGCCGGTGCCGGTGGATGGAGGAGAAATCCCTGTGGGGTACAACGGATACTCTATAGTTATCACCGATTTTACCCCCGAAGGCGCAGTGAGACGGTTGTCCTTTGACCGGGAAACCTTTAACGCGGAACGCCGGTTGTGGCTGGAGCGGGACTTTCAGAATTACTCGTTCCATCTCGATTTCCATGATTATGGGGGGTGATTTTTGGAGCGGGACCGTTCTTATAAAAGACGGCGCCCTGGATGGCTTTATTATGGATGAAGCCAACGATTATGGCAATCCCATAGAAGAGCCGAATTCGTCCGCAATGACGTGGATAGATTCGATCTCCCATCTCTATAGAAAAATCCATAGTTCCGCATGGACGCCATTAGGCGCACTTGTAGAAATAGAGCTGGAATATGACGGCGCGTATCATTTCCCCGCAAGCTATTCCTATCGTTCTACACACGTATCCGCAGAGGGGCAAAAAATTCTTGACCGGCTTGATGTCGAAGTCCATATGCATATCACCGATTTTACCCCCGAATTATGATGGGGAGGACGCGAAGGACTGTCCGTCAGGAGTGGGACTTGCCCGACTATCGGTATGTGATACGAACGTTATGAAGAGCGAAGGTTGTATACAACGGGCTTGCCGAGATTATCCGGAGGAGGGCGTCATGCGCTTGCCGGATTCTTTCGAGCGGAGCGGGAAACGCGAGGCGGCGATGATGGAAACAGGGGGGCGTTGCGTGGAGCAGGCATTTTATTTTTGCGCGGCTCCTTAATATCACAACAGAGTTGCGGAGTCTGTCACGGTTCCGTTTCATGCGACATCGTGATCGTTGATCCCGAACTGCTTTTGATGACCTCAATGCGGCTGGGGATGCGAGTTCGCAAGTCCCCCACATGGGAGATGAGACCCACCATGCGTTGCTCGCGCAGTTCGTCCAGTATGCCGAGCGCTTTGTCAAGGCTTGCGTCGTCAAGGGAGCCGAAACCTTCGTCTATGAACACCGCGTCGAGTTTTATACCGCCGGAGCGTTCCTGTATGGAATCCGCAAGCCCAAGCGCGAGGCTTATGGAAGCCATGAAGCTCTCCCCGCCAGAAAGAGTGGCGCAGGGGCGCGTTTTGCCGGTGTAAGCGTCAAACACTTCAAGATCAAGACCGGAAAGGCCGCGTCCGCTCTCACGGTCCGGGTTGAGCAACAGGGAGTAGCGCCCCTCGCTCATTCGTTCAAGGCGGCTGGTCGCAAAGACCGTAACTTCGGCAAGATATTTGCCCAGAAGCCATGCGTCAAAAGATCGTCTTTTGCCGGTTCTGCCTTCAAGATCGTCCCGCAGCCGCGCCAAGACTTCGCTTTTTTTGAGCAAGGCGGCGTATTGTTCCCGTTTTTCCGTGAGAAGAGCGCCGTCCCGTTCCGCAGCCGCCATATCCGCCTGAACCTTATCCCGTTCCTCTTCCGTTTTTTCAAGTTCCACCGCGATATCCGCGAGTTTCTTCTGAATATGCGCCTCGTCTTCGTCGCCACCCAGTTCCCGGATTTCCGTTTGCAGGCTTTTTACGGCGTTCTCCACTTCTTCAAAAAGGAGGCGCAGTTTTTCCCGTTCATCTTCCCATTGCCGCACAGTTTTCTCAAAATCCGCTTCGGTTTCCGGCTTCAACATGGCGCGTTTCAGCGCGGCTATATCCGCAAAAGGCGACGCCGCAATGCCGGCGGCCAGGGCCGAACCGGATTCCGCTCGCTTCAACGCCGCTTCTTCACAGGCGGCGCGGGCTGATTGTTCCGCAGCGAGCGCGGCGGCCAGACGTTTTTGGGCGTTTTCACGCGCTTCCCGCAGAGCCGCGACATCGGCTTCAGCCTTCAATAGTTTTTTTTCGGTTTCCGCAAGGGCTTGCCCGGCGGTCGTTAATGCGTCCGCGTCAGCCGCCACATTTCCCAGCACGCGGTGTCGTTTGCTTTCAAGCGACTCTATCTCCGCGCTGAGGGCGTTTTGTCTTTCCGCGCTAATGGCAATGCGTTGTCCGGTCTCAGCGACAAGGGCTGCGGTATGCTCTTTTTCCTTATACAAAATCAGCAGTTTGTTGTTCGCCTGGCGCGCATCTCCCCACTGTCTGGTAACCGTGTTCAGAACATCGTTCTGTTTTTTCAACATTGCCGCCACTTCCGTTGACGGGGGAATATCCAGCGGAAATTCCACCAAAACGCCGTCTGCATCGCCTTCCATAAATAAAGCGGCGTTGAAGGATGCGCTCGCCAAAGTCCGCGCTTCTTTTTGCAGTCCGGTGAGTTTTCTCTGCGTACGGTTATGCATCTGTCTTTTCACTTCCAGATCGGCTTTACAGACAGCCTCGTCGCGCTCCGTAGTTTTCAACGCGGAGCCGAGCGCCTCTATCCGCTCGTCAAGACCAAATTTCCGCGCAACCGTAGCCGCCGGATGCGGATGTTCCACAGCGCCGCACACCGGACACGGCTCGCCTTTTTTCAAGCCAGCGGCAAGCGACGCAGCCTGACCCGCTTGTTCATACGCTTTCTTTTCGGCTTCAAGGCTTTTTACTTCATCGGCAAGCGCTGGAATCTGTTTTGCGAGAGCTTTTTCCATCCGCTCCAGCGCCGCTATTCCGTCTGCAAGCTCACGCTCCTCGCTTATCAAGGGTTCTATATCATCGGAGAGCTTTCTTTTCAGTTGAACAAGACTGTCATATATGGCTTTCGCCTGCTCATATTGAGCGTCAAGACGCTGGATCTGAGAAGCGAGCGTCTGCAACCGCTGAATTTCCACATCTTCTTTCGCCAGCTTCCGCTCCTGTTCCGCTTTCTGATCGAGAAGCCGCCGACTGTGACCCTCTTCACCGGCTAAATCCCGCGTTTTTTGTGAAAGCGACGCCTCCGCTTCGCGGGCTTCACGCAATGCCGGACGCTTCTCCTGCAACATCCGTATGTCCGCATCCAATTCCTGTATGGCCTCCGCATTTTTTTCGGCGCGTTCCGCGTTTTCCCGCGCTCTGAGCGCGGCCTCTCGCGCATTCTTCAAGTCATGTTCACGACGGGCAAGCGCGGCATCGCTTTCTTCAACGAAGATGAGCTTTTCTCTCAAAGGGCGCGTCTTTTTTGAAAGCTCGCAGGCGTTTTTCTTTTCGTGAATGGAGGCGCTCCGCTCCTCGTGTTTGGCGTAATCGTCCTGTAGTGAGGCGAGGCGTTTGACATGATCGGCTTCGCGCTGTTTGAGATCGCATTTCTTGGACAAGAGCGTTTTTTCATTGGACAGAAGGGCGATTTTCGAACGCGCCCGGCGCAACGTTTCAACAAACGCTTGCTTCGCTTCATCAAAACGCTCTATAGAACACCGTTGTTCGAGTTCTTCCAGCGTAATTCTGAGTTGTTTTGCGGCTGTCTCGGCTTCTTTCGCTTTATCGGCGACCGTTTCTTTGACGCGCATGGCGCTGTCGATGGGGAAAAGCTTGCCCAGAACGGCTTTGCGTTCATTGGTGTTCTGGCGGAGAAATTCGGCGAATTCTCCCTGAGGCAGAAGCACTATTTTGAAGAATTCCCCGGGTTCAAGCCCAATCAAATCCTTTATTTTCTGATCCGCCTCGCTTTTCCGGGAGCTTAGGCTTTCCCATCGCTTGTTTAGACGTTCGTACAGAACCGCCGATTCTTCGGCGACGGTGACGCCCGATCCCCGTTTCTTGGGCTTTTCCTGCTTGGGGCTTCGTTCCACCCGGAACAACCGTTGTCCAAGAGAAAATTCCAGGGCGACGGAACACTCGTCAACAGGCGCCGCGTTTCCGATTCCAAAATCAGACTTCAGACGCGGAAGGTGGGCGTTGCGTCCGCCCGGGACCTCCCCGTACAGCGCGAAACAGATCGCGTCAAAGATGCTGGTTTTTCCCGCGCCCGTTTTTCCGGTGATAAGGAAAATATCGTCTAGGCCGGTAAAATCAATGGAGAGGGCGCCCGCAAAGGGTCCAAAATTGTTCATAAACAACCGTTCAGGCTTCATGACTCGGCCTCCGTTTCAAGGAGCATGTCTTTGAACAAAGCCAACTCTTCCGCATAGGCGTCTTCCGCCCCATACCTCTCGCCAAGAAAAGCGGAAAAATCATCAACAATATCATTTTTTTTCATAGTATGGGTATGCGCGGCGTACGCAGTCTTCAAAACGGCTGTTCTTTCCCGCAACCGCATATTGACGGCGGCGCTCTGATCGATGCGCAACAGATAGGGAAACCGTCTGCTCAAAAGTGACAGGGGGTTTTCAACGAGCGCCGTACCGGTCAAGGTGATTTCAAGGTAATCGGATGCGGCCGCTTGTGCGGCGGCGCTCGCTTCGTCCGCCGCGTCTCCCCGCAAAAAAGAGGCGAATTCCCCTTTGATCCGCGTCATTTTCCGCAACGGCGTTATGGGGATGGGTTCAACAAGCGGCGTTTTTCCCTTCTCAAGCGTAACCGCAAGAAAGGCTTTCCCTCGTCCTGCTTCCGAAAAGGAATAGGCCAGTGGGCTTCCCGAATAAAACGCCTTTTCCCCGGCTTGCTGAAATGTATGCAAATGCCCCAAGGCGATGTAATCAAAACCGGAAAAGAGGTTTATGTCAACCAATTCCGCGTTGCCGAGAAACGTCCGTTCGGATTGCGAGGAAACTCCGCCGGACGCAAAAAGGTGGGCGACCAGCGCCGTGTTGTCCGCGCCATTCTCTATGGCTTCACACCGCGCCTTCTCAAGCCGCGCCGCAGCTTCCTTCGCAAGGGACGCCTGGGATCGGAGCGGCGCCGGCTCTTGCCCATCCTCGCGTGTCAACTCGGATTTCAAAGAACCTGCGGCGAGGAAGGGGAGCATGAAAAACGCCGTTTTTTCTTGCCCAACCGTAACAACAACCGGCGTACTGGCGTTTTCCGGCTCCGTACCGACATGGACGCCGAGTTCCGCGAAAAGTTCTCTGCCGAAACCGAGTCGCGACGCCGAATCATGGTTGCCCGAAATAAGAAACACCTCAACAGCCGGGCATTCTTTTTTCAACTGCCCAAGAAAGGGTCCCAGCAACTTCACCGCGTCCGGCGGCGGTATGGAACGGTCGTACACATCGCCCGCAATGACCAGCGCATTGAACGAAGGATCCTTGAGTATGGCGAGCAGAGTCTGGAGCATATGCCGCTGATCTTCAATAAGAGAATGCTCATGGAGAACCTTTCCAAGATGGATATCCGCAGTATGGAGCAATTTCATGCGACATCAACCGTTGCGGCTATCGAGGCTATCGCTTGGGCATCCGGTATCCCGCTTTGAATATATGCGACGCGCTTTTCGTCAAAAGGGTGAGCGCCGGGGAAATCCAGCGTCCCGCCGCCCAGCGCGGACATGCGATCCCAGAACGCCGCCGCTTCTTCGGGCGTACGCTCCGCTATCATTATAAGGATAAGCCCGTAATGATCGGCTTCGTTCTCGTTTTCCCTGCTGAACGGCAGAATATTCGCAACATTGGTTCTGGCGCCGTACGCCGTCCGCACGGCCTGTCGCGCAGTTTCGGACATGCATGATGTCAAGCCGACTGCGCCCAAAGAGCCAATCTGCCGCAAGCTGCCCGCGTTCTGGTTTTGTCGTCTGCGGTTGAAAATCGCATGGCTCGCCTCATGCCCCGGTACTACGGCAAGGGCGTTCTCGTTTTGCGTTGTCGGAAGGCTCCCCATATATACCACGATTTTCCTCCCGGGCATACGCCATGCGTTTATCCCGCCGCTTTGAACCAGATGACGCTCCCACTGATAGTCTTTCAAACAATCCGGTTGCCCCAATGGGACGCCCCATTGCTTCGCGGCGGTTCTTTCAGAAACGATGACATTTTGGTTCAGAAATTCCTGACATTGGGCGAAAGATTCGGGAAGCGGATCGCCGCCGCCCGCCAACGCTACGGAGCTTTTTCCGGTGAAGAGATCGGAAGCGCACATTGCAAGCGGGACGCAAACACAGAAGGGCAAAAATAATTTTTTTATACATTTCATGGCATACAATCTCCTCTTGCAAACTATCTTAATACAAACCGTCCATCCGGTCAACCGCAACAGGCGAAGTCCGTTACTAAGAGGTACGGTCGGAGTTCGCGTTGACCGCCCATTCCACGTAGTCCTATGGGCAATAGGCGAGCCTGTTTCTGAACTACGGCGCATTGTCAAGGGCGCGATTCTCCGGTCTACAGGCGGCGGCTATCGTTCCAGCCCTCACGCTTGACTGCTGGCAGTGATCAGGCTTGGAGGAATTATTGGAATTGATAAACCCAGCGGCTATGCCGGTGAGACTTGAAAAGGCTAAGCCGTGTCCCGCGCCGAAGGCGTGTGATAGCATTGTATTTGCCAGATTAATAAATAATGAATATATTGTGACGAAGAATTCAGGAAATAAGAGTGGGGCGGAGTGCCAACCAAAGCATTCTGAAGAAGGAAAAATATTTGCAAGTGGATCGCCCTCTTTAAGGAGGCTTCCTCAAGCCGCCCGCTATGCCGGTGGTCTTTGACTATTGTACTGGCAGGGTCATTCCCAAAACCCGAACTACATTCGGCGAACCATGTTCGGCAAACGGAGTTCGGGCTGGGTTTGGAATAGCGCCACCGATTTACCGCCGTCATTGCATTCTTTTTTCTTTTTTGTTACACTGCCTCCATTATGATAGTGATGAAATTCGGCGGAAGCTCCATCGCTAATGCCGATAGAATTTGCAGCATGGCGGAAATTGTGAAAAAGCATGTCCCGCGCAAGCCAGTTTTGGTGCTGTCCGCGATGGGCGACACGACGGATCGCCTTTTGGAAGCCGCAGACGCCGCAATCAATACCGGCTCCTGCTCAATAGACGAGATACGGGAACTGCACCTTAAAACCATAGCGGCGCTTGGACTTGATGTCCGCGCCGAAAATGAAATCACCCCCTTGCTTGAGGAATTGAAAAACCTTCTTATAGGCGTCTCCATGATTAAGGAATTGACGAAAAAGACAAAGGATTACCTTGTGTCTTTTGGAGAACGGCTTTCGGTGCGGATCGCGGCGGCTTATTTCAGAACAACGGGCGTGAATGCAAAGGCAATGGATTCATGGGACGCGGGGTTTCTTTCGGATGACAACTATTCCTCGGCGTGGATACTGAAAGAAAGTTGGGAAATCATCCCGCGCAAGTTAAACCCGCTTGTCGAGGCGGGCGTCTTGCCGGTGGTGACGGGTTTTATCGCCAAAACCACCCGTAACGCCATCACCACGCTCGGACGCGGCGGCTCCGATCTCACGGCGACCGTCATTGCGGCGGCGTGCAGGGCGGAAGAGGCGCAGGTGTGGAAAGACGTCGACGGCATCCTCACCGCGGATCCGAGGATCGTGCCTGACGCGAAGCCGTTGGAAGCCGTCACCTATGAAGAAGCCGCTGAATTGGCGTATTACGGGGCGCAGGTGCTTCATCCCCGTAGTATGCAGCCCTGTGTCAAAACAAGCACGCCGGTTCTGGTGAAGAATTCCTATAACGCGCGGTCGCCCGGCACCCGCATAGTGGCTTCGCTTGAAAAACCCGCGCCGGTTAGAGCCATCACCTCACGAAAAAACGTGACCCTTGTGGACATTGTGTCGACCCGCATGGTCGGGCAGGCGGGCTTTTTGGAGCGAGTGTTCTCTTTGTTCGCAAAACATGGCGTCTCCATTGATATGGTTGCCACCAGCGAGGTCTCCATATCGGTGACGGTGGATGCGGCGTACGATTTAAGCGGGTTGCATGAGGATATGCTCAATATAGCGCAGGTGCATATAAAAACCGGCAAGGCGATTGTCACCATCATAGGCGATGTGGAGCGTTCCTCTGAAATATTGAGCCGGATGTTCAGCGTGTGCGCTGCGGCAGGCATTCAGGCGCAGATGCTTTCACAAGGCGCAAGCAAGGTGAACATCAGTTTCATTGTAAACGACGACCAGTCGGCTGAAGCGGCGAGGCGGGTTCACGAGGAGTTTTTCGGCAAACCGGCTTCCGGGAAACGCGGCGCGTAGCGCGCTCAGGCGTCGCCTGGATACGGCGCATTACGGCGCGGGAACCTGGAGAAGATCGCTCATTTATTGAGCGCGGCCATGCAGTTCCTAAATCAGTCGCTCGGCTGTGATAGTAGACTAGCAGTTTGTTGCGCTTCACGCATAAAATCCCCAAGACCGACTATATTTAGTAAGCTATAACGCATGGCATACGATAAAAAATTTAGGTTGCGCGTAATCGAATATAAAGACGCGGGGTATACATTTAAGGAAGTGGAAGAAGCGTTTAGAGTTGATTCCAAGCGGTGTTGCGGTTGGAAAAGACAGCTTGAAGAGACGGCCTCTCTTGGGGGGAATAAACAAAGGCGGGCTAATACGTTTGCCGGAGGGCGTTCTGACTGGCGTTTGAGAGAGTTCGCGGAAAAGTTTGATGTTTGCCCGCAAGCCGTAGATAAAATGTTCAAGAAACGCGGCGTCAGACGTAAAAGAAACTTTTACGTATTCGGAAAAGTCTGGGAAAGAAAGGGAGGGGCGCTTGAAGCGCGCCGCCGGAACGCCAGAGGGAAAGCGAGTGTATGTCGACGAATGCGGCATAAAAGGGCGCATCAACCGTGGATATGGCAAGGTTAATTCGCCGCTTCCTCCCGCCTATTCTTCGGATATTAATCCGATAGAAAAAGACTGGGCGAATATGAAGCGCGCTTTGCGAGATGCCGCTCCTCTTTGCGATTTGCTTCAGACCGCGATTTACAATTATTGGCGTTAAGCGGCTTTGACTAGAACTGCTATATCCGAGAGGTTTCCCACTTTAAGGTTTTTTAATTTTGCTTTAAGGGGGGGGGGGGGGGGCAAGATAAAAAGTTTGGGGTTTTTCGTGGCCCCCCCCCCCGGTTTCGTAGGGGGCCGGGGGGGGGGGGGGGGGTTTTTGGCGGGGCCGGG
>JAITIK010000046.1 GCA_031279555.1 Treponema sp.
GCTTATATATACAATCATCATAAATGTCCTTGTTGAAATAACGGGGATGGTATGTATCGCGCTTGGCAATCTGGTTGTAATCGGCGAATGGAATCAATTAAGTAAAACCATATCATCAATTAGTATTGCGCTCATTATCGGCCTTGCGTGGTCATGCCTGTACAACAACGACATCCTGCACAAATGGCTTCGTAAATGGAAAATCACCAATCAGACTTCCTATCCTTCTGAATGGTACGGAACATTTACCGAAACACAAAAATATATTGTTTTAAAACTAAAGGATGGGAGGCGGATAATGGGCTGGCCTGCGGAATGGCCTAATTCTCCGCAGCAGGGGCATTTTGTTTTGGAGCAAGCCAAATGGATCATTGACAATGATGGCAAAGCGGATATAATACCCTTAGAAACGGTTGATAAGATAATGATCGATACCGCCAATGTAGAAATGGTTACATTTCTAAAATTCAATGATGAATTAGAAGGAGAACAACATGAACGCTAAAAAACCTCAGCCACTGCCAGTGGTGCGCAATGACGGAAAGAACGAAACGGTTCAAAAAAGAGGACGTAATCCGCCGGTAAATGTGATACGGCAACCGGCTCCGCCGCCGCCAGAACCGCCGAAGGTAAAATCTAAATAGTTCATGCCCGTAAACCGCCTTATCCTCGGTGACAATCTGGAAATCCTCAAAGCGATGGACGCAGAGAGCGTAGACCTTATCTACCTGGACCAGCCCTTTTTCAGCAACCGGAATTACGAGGTCATCTGGAGGGACGCGGGGGAAGTGCGCAGTTTTCAGGACCGGTGGGTCGGCGGCATCGACCATTACATCGCGTGGCTGAAAGAGCGGGTCGCGGAAATGCACCGTATCCTCAAGCCCACGGGGAGTATGTTCCTGCATTGCGACTGGCACGCCAACGCTTATATCCGGGTGGATATTTTGGATCGGGTTTCCGGGTTTTACCCCTTGTATATGGGAGGCAAGATTTGCCAAAATTATGGGAGCCGATTGCGCGAGATGCAGACGGCTCATAACCCAATCCGGTGCAGTCTGCACTGGTTAAATACAGCAGAGGTATTTTTATGGATGAAGTATCTTTAAACGACGAATGCCCTAAATGTGGTGATGAAGGCGCTTACTTTGATTTCAATCACTGGGAATGTCCTAATTGTGGTTACTCATGGGGGTGGATAAACCACGATGATGAGGAAGAAGAAGAAGAGGAGGAGGAAAACGAAGCAATAAAGCAATACCTGTTATGTAATGCGGGGCATAGCGTCTTGTCGTTCATGAGAACGGCAGGTGAAACTATAGCATGAGCGGGCTTGATCCCGGCTCAACGTATCAAAAAGGGACGGGACACCGTTCCTTTTGACAGAAGGAGTCATATATGAGTGAAGAAGAGAATCATGAGAAACCTGAAGGGCAGGTTTCTCATTTCGTAGAACTGACGACGTCCCCGTGGTTTGCCTATGCGAAAGTACGTCGTTTTCATGTACTAAACCCCGTTCATCAGATTACGGACGGCGAACATACGGCGCGAATTCAAGGCATGATTCATTTTTTGCGGCATTGGTTTCCCAAAGAGCTTTTTTTGGAGACCGTCAAAAATGAGCTTTACTACGCGTCGCTCCATGACGTGGATGAGGTGGTGGTTGGTGACATTCCAGGTTATATAAAACCACGGCTTAAGAACATTGACGAAGTGGCACGGGAGCTATTGACCGATCCTGAATGGTATGGATTGGACCCAGATAAACCCCAAGACACAGTCGATGACATACTCAAGGCAAAAGAGAAAACCGTCTTGTTGGAGGTGCTTGATCCCCTCGATGCGCTTATTTTCTTGCACGATGAATGGTTTACCACCCATGATCATGCCGTTTACCTGAACATCAAAGATTTTGCCGGTTCTTGGTACGACGATCTGACAGACAAGGTTAGCTGTGAGATGCCTGAAATAGCACAGTTCCTGCGTAAACTCAGAGACGAAATTATTCAAAAAGTGGATGATGCTGTAAAAGTCTTGGCGTTGCCTTGCGATTTATGAGCGTTGGACTTGAGTACGTTGACCTGTTCTTGAATATCATGTTAGGCCGCTGGGACCGATTATCTGCCTGCTTTTTTCCTCCTCTCTCGGATGGTTCCACCATGTTATCTTGACCGAGTACGATACCAAGGATATATTCAAAGTGTCAGGGATTAAGGCCTTTGGTGCCGCTGTTAGCCGTCCCGGATAGCCAGTCCGGCCGTGAGGCCGGGCTTTTTTATTTTAGGCGGTCTATATCCCAAAAGTATGTTTTCCTCGTAGCCGGTAAAGTGGGCTATGACCATCCCGTCTGAAGAACAGGGAAGACCGCATTATAAAATTAGTAAAGGTTGAGGAAATAATACCCATTGCCACAAAGCCGGCAATCGGTGTTCATATCAATGAACTGGAAAAAGATGCATCGGACGGAACGTCCGCAGGCAGCCGGAAAATAGAGTTGGTTGCGGCGGGGCAAAGCGCCGCGGGTATTGAATTTTATAGCTGGGATTTTACATACAACACCGAAAAAGGTTTTAGACCGTCAATCATTATCGACAAAGAAGGGAAACAAATAATTTCCCTAAAACCCGGGACGCATACTATAGCGGTTAAGGTTGTTGACAATGACGGACTTGAAAACATGGAAGTTGTCAAACTTACTGTTAACGGCGAGGTGAAATCGGAGTAAGATTAGGGCGGCGAAGGAAAAGGAATGAAAACATTGCGCCTGTATTTAGAAAATTACGCCTCTTGTGATTTTATAACAAGGAGAATATATTATGCTGTTTGAAAAACCGTTTGAGGAAATATCTGAAACTGATATTTTTGATCTTAATTGAGACTAAAACAATCGAACAGAAGACGTTAGAGTACAAGGAGTCTTTGCGGATGGCCAGGAAAGCTCAAAGGGCAAGTTTTTAACGACAATAGTGTCATTCGCAAATTCATCAGGCGGTCTAATACTATATGCTTTAAGGGAAAACGATAAAGGAGAAGCGTCTGAGATTGTAAATATTGAAACGCCAAGCGTTGACGCCGCTTTTAGGACGTTGTTGCGGATTGTTGAAACAGGCGTAGAACCGAGGATAATCCCGCCAGAGATGCGATCAATTATGATTGACGAAAAGAAAATACGCCTCATAAAAATTTCACCCGGTTTTAACAAACCGCATCGCGTAAAGGCTAACGGAAAATTTTATGGAAGGATGGCCAACGGCAGGTATGCGCTTGATGTGGGAGAAATCAGAAACTTGTTTCTTTTATCTTCAACGCTTGAGGAAAAATTTGAAAAATTCAGAATGCAAAGATTAATTAAGATTAAATCAGGCGATTTTCCTTTTGTATATTATTCCCAAAACATTGTTACAGCGCATACCGCGTCTTTGTCTTCGTTGAGTAATAATATACCAATGCCTTTAAGAAATATCGCTTCATCCAATACTATTCGTTATTTTCCATTATACTCTACGGGTTTCAAAAAGATATATAATTTTGATGGATAATTGTTCATCTGCCGCCGGGAATCCCGATGCGTCCGGTTATGCGCAAATATTTCGGAGCGGAATTATTTTAGATGATATGATGGCTATGCGATTAATCAGGAGCGCATGGGGTGATTCTGGAGCGATTTATGATGATGACTTGATTTTTCCGTCGGTTTATATTGAGGATAAAAATGAATTATCAGAAAAGTCAGGCTATTGTTTTGATGTCTTTTGAAATGCTGACGGATACGACATGCCTCCTGTTGCAGGCGATCCATAATATTCGGCAAGTAATTTTTAGATTGTTTTTAGGGATGGAATAGCTATAAAAAGATAAGCCATGACAACAGGCCGTCATATTTATTATTCCAACCAGCGGCGCAGGCGCTTGACGCGACTATTTATGGGACGACTGTTTCGCTAAAGTAAACGCGAGAGAAAATTTCAGGCGGCGTGGATGCCGCCTGCGAAAAGTAATTTGAGTGAAAAATCTTGCTACGGTTGTTTTTTATCCAATAATTTTAAACCAATTTTAAGGGGCGTTGCGCATAACGGGGGTTTACCCCCCGCATTTCTTTGTGATAAAATGAGCGTCAAGGAGAAAGCATGAACATAGTGGTCATTGGCGGGGCGGGTTACATTGGGAGCCATGTCGTCCGTGAATTTCTGGATAAAGGATGCCGCGTAACGGTATTCGACAACCTGTCTTCCGGTCTTCGTGACAATCTGTTTCCAGACGCGGCGTTTGTTTACGGAGATATATTGGATTATACGGGGCTTTCGCGGGTCATGCGCGACGCCGCGACATCCGGCCGCGGCGGTTTTGACGCGCTTGTTCATCTCGCGGCGTTCAAGGCCGCCGGAGAATCCATGATAAAGCCGGAGAAGTATTCGGTGAACAATATCAGCGGCGCCATCAACATCCTGAACGCCGCGGTGGAAAACGGCGTCATGCGCATCGTTTTCTCCTCCAGCGCGGCGGTTTTCGGAGAACCCCGCTATCTGCCCATTGATGAAAAACATCCGACAAACCCTGAAAACTACTACGGGTTTACCAAACTGGAGATCGAGCGGTTTTTGGGATGGTATGAAAAACTCAAAGACATTCGCTTCGCAAGCCTCCGGTATTTCAACGCGGCGGGCTACGATGTGAAGGGGCGTATCAAAGGCAAAGAGTTGAACCCCGCGAACCTCATTCCCGTTGTCATGGAAGCGGCGTCCGGCCTTCGGAATGAAGTGAGCGTCTTTGGCGACGATTACGACACGCCGGACGGGACGTGCGTCCGCGACTACATTCATGTAAACGATTTAGCCGCAGCCCATGTACAGGCGTTGGATTACATCCGTAAAAACGGAAAAAGCCTCACCGTCAACTTGGGGAGCGAGAAGGGAACCTCGGTGCTTGAGGTCATTGAGACCGCCCGCAGGGTTACGGGAAGACCCATACCAGCGCGAATTGCGGGACGCCGCGCCGGAGATCCGGCGAAACTCACCGCTTCGGCTTCCTATGCGCGCGAAATGCTGGGATGGGAGGCGCGGCATTCGGATATGGAGACGATCATCAGAACAAGCTGGGAGGTGTATACATGACCATAACCACCGCGTTGCAGACGCTTGATTCGGAAGCCGCAGACGGCTATTTTACCGAACTCTATGGCGCAGAAAAAGAGGTCATTGCGGAACAGAAGCGGCGATATGCCGCGCTTGTCGAACAATTCAGGCGGCGGTTTGGCGATATTCGCCGCGATACCCGCCGCGATACCCGCCGCGATACCCGCCGCGATACCCGCCGCGATACCCGCCGCGATACCCGCCGCGATACCCGCATATCCGCCGGCATCCGCATTTTCAGTTCCCCGGGACGGAGCGAAATCGGCGGAAACCATACGGATCATAACCACGGAAAGGCGCTGACGGCAAGCATCCAGTTTGACGTTCTCGGCGTCATCGCCGCATGTGAAGAGAGCCGCATCTCACTATGCGATTTCACCTACCATGAAGATTATGCTATTGATATAACGGAACATCCTGAGCCTGCGGATAAAACCGGCTCTCCCGCTCTTGTCCGGGGGATCGTCGCCGGTTTCAAGAACGCCGGTTTTGCGGTGGGCGGGTTCAAAGGCTGCTTTGAAAGCCGCGTGCTTCCGGGTTCCGGGCTGAGTTCTTCCGCCGCGTTTGAAATGCTCATCTGCGGCATTCTGAACGCCCTGTACAACAACGGCGCAATTCCCATAGAAAAACTCGCGGCAATCGGGCGATACGCGGAAAATGTTTTCTGGGGCAAGGCGTCAGGATTGCAGGATCAAATGGCGTGCGCGGCGGGCGGCATAGCCGCGCTTGATTTTGAATGTCCCGCAGCCCCGACGCTGGAGCGAATCCCCTTTGACTTTGAGTCCCGCGGCTATCGCCTTGTCATCGTAAACACTGGCGGAAGCCACGCCAATTTAAGCGCCGAATATTCGGCGATTCCCGCCGAGATGAAGAGCGTCGCCTCTTTTTTTGGCAGGGAAGTGTTGCGAGGCTTGACCGTAGAAGAATTGACGCGGCGCCTGCCCGCGCTCCGCCATAACTGCGGCGACCGCGCCGTACTGAGGGCGGTGCATTTTATTGAAGAAAACAACCGGGTGGAAGAAGAGATCAAGGCGCTTAAAAAAAACGACTTCGCCGCCTTCCTGCGTTTGGCGCAAGAATCGGGCGATTCTTCCTACCGGTGGCTGCAAAACGCCGCGCCGCCCGGCGCCATACAGGAACAGAATATACCCGTCTGCCTTGCCATGACGGAATTGTTTTTCCATCTCCACGGCTTGGATGGAGCCGCACGCGGCGGCGCGGCTCGCGCGGCGTGCCGTCTTCACGGCGGAGGCTTTGCCGGCGTGATTCAGGTGTTTCTCCCGCTGGAATACGTTGACGAATACCGCGTATGGACGCATACGGTTTTGGGCTTCGCCGGCGGGGGCGATGCGGGGCAAAATCCCGCAGATCACGATCCGGTTTTTGTGATGTCCATTCGTCCCTGCGGGGTGCGGGAACTGCAAGTAGGAACTGCGCCAGGTTGATGCGTCCGCGCGGCGGGCCTTTTATGAACCTCCGCGCCCTTTCGAGACGTCCGATAGGACGCGGCATCCGCGGCGGACGCGCCGCCTTCTTCCGTCCAGCCTGCCAGCAAAGCCGCAGAGTCCGCCGCCGCGAGAATCGTGATTTTCACTGTTGTTTTCATGGTTTGTTCCCTTTGCGCGATCTGCCGGCGGCAATCCTGATCAGTTAGATGACAAACTCGCAGGGACATTCGGCTCCATCTACAGGGTTTTTGCAAAATATCGTTTTTAGCTTTCTCGCCTGCGTTATGTCTATTTCCATAACGCCTGAATGATTCGTTCCAAAGCCGTGAAGATTGTAGTCTGGACTGTAACCTAAAATTCCATTCAATTCCGCCCGGCAAACGCGCCCGTCGGAACAAATGGCGCTTGCTTCAACAAAATATTTCCATGAAATAGAGGTTCCATCTGTATATTCTGTGGGGGGATCGTCATTCGATTCAACTGTATCTTTCACTTCCGCAATGGTTACAACGCTTTGGCATCCGGTTTGAAGCGGAGGGCTTTCAACCGGATGTTTTCCACGCTTCGTCTCATAGATAAAGACAATATCTCCTTCTTGTATACTGGAAAGTATGCCGCCTTTGCCGTCAGCCGCACATATATTTTCATGCGGCTCTTCACCTGCATCTCTATCATGAGGCCATTGCGTAGTCACCCAATATTTCTTCGCCATTTTTTACTCCTCACAGAAAATCAATGTAAGCGCGGGCATACGCCCCGCCTTTTGTCCCGCCGCATATTGCGTACAGGGACGCTCTTGAATGTGTCGCAGGACATTCGCCGCCGTTCCGTCACGGCTGGCTG
>JAITIK010000137.1 GCA_031279555.1 Treponema sp.
GCGGACGATCTGTTGCATGGAAAGAAAAAACGCGCCTGTTCCGGCTCCCGCGATGACCAGAAAAAAGAAAATGGAAAAAACAAGAAACTGCCGCTGGATTGAAATCTGCTTCAGCGAAGTTTTTTTCATATATGCCTCCTCACTTTTTTCATAAAGTGTTGTTTATTGGAACGCATTGATGCGATCTCGCTCTCCCTACACATTTCTTAGGGAAGATTTTTTGTCAACACGTAGTTTGCGGAATATAAACCGCGCGTTATTAATACATTCTTTCCACTGCATCCTCTTCGCCCGCTCAAGATGCCACAGGAAAAACGACTGTCGCTTCGTCGAATAGAAAAACGGCGCCGCCGTCCGGAGTGAAAGCGGAACTGGTCAGGCTTTGCGGGCTTTACATTCCGATTCAATTATAACACACCGCCACCAAGCCATCCTCGCGTTGCGGGATACCTTTGCCTCACAGCCCGCTTCTTTTAATGAAGCGTTTCGCTATTAGAAATCTGAATAGTGTTGTTGGAAATCTTAACCTCCTTATTAAAACCCTGAACAGCCCTATTGGAAACCTTCTCGCAAGGCGGGAGCGGTTGGAATGCTCATGCGCGGCGTTGGCTGCCATGCTGTCCACATTTGGAATTGGCTGCGCCAACAACAAAATGGCGGCGGATTCACCGTTACATGATTTCTTATGGAATGAACCGCTTGTTCTTCCCGGAAGGCTACTTCACCACGTCAGCGGCGTTCTCCGCAGGAAGCCCACAAACGCCTCGGCGACGCCAGGGAATGTCACCGCGCCTTTGTAGGCGTTCAAACCAGAAAGCAGGGCGGGATTTTCACGGCAGACTTTTCCCGCCCCCTTATTGGCAAGCTGAAGCCCGTACCCTATGGCGGCGTTGTTCAGCGCATAGGTTGAGGCGTGGACGTACGCGCCGGGCATATTCGCCACGCAATAGTGAATGATGCTGTCAACGATGAACACCGGATCCGCGTGGTTGGTGGGATGGGAAGTCTCGAAGCGACCGACTTGGTCAATGGCGACATCCACAAGCACGGCGCCTTTGTTCATCATCTTGAGATGATCGCGGCGTATCAGCTTGGGCGCCCTGTCGCCGGGGATGAGAATCGCGCCGATCACGATATCCGCGTCCTTTATGTAGGTTTCCAGCGCCATCTGGTCGTTATAGATCGCCTTGACGTTGGAAGGAAGGATTTCTCCAAGTCGCTCAAAGCGTTGCAGATTAACGTCGAGGATGGTGACATGGACGCCCAGACCCGCCGCCGAGGATCACGATATTGGCCGGCGCCCCGCCCGACCTGGGTTTTCGTGGAATAGAAGACGCCCATCAGGGAAGCCATTCTTCCAGCCACCTCGCTCATCGGTTTAAGCAAGAGCGATCCGCCGCCTTCCTGCACCGTCTCATAGACCACGGCGATGATTTTCCGCTTTAGGCCGGCGTCAAGCGAAGGCTTGTCCGCCGCAAAGTGGAAGTACGTGTACACCAATTGGTTTTCCCGCATCAAATCGCACTCCGATTCTAGCGGCTCTTTCACCTTGATCAGCATTTCCGCAGCGTTCCACACTTCGGCGGCGGTACCCACAATGGCCGCTCCAGCCGTTTTGTACTCGTCGTCGGAAATGGCGGAACTGAGTCCCGCGCTCTCTTCGATGAAAACGCTGTGGCCTGCCGATACATAGGCTTGCGCTGCGTTTGGGGTGAGTCCAACCCTGAATTCATTGTTTTTGATTTCTTTGGGACATCCGATTTTCATGAAAACCTCCTGTTCTATCGGAGCGGAACGCCGGTGAAAACCCAAGCGTTCCGCATTGTTATTGTCGCGCCATTCGCCAATTTCACAAAAAAGGCGGCTGTCTCACATTGAAACAGCCGCCTTTGTAAAAAGTAAGCGGACTGTAAACAGCGCGTTTACAACTTGAACAGCATTTCCTCATACCCGGGGAGGGGCCAGATTGATTTGGGAGAAATCTTCTCAAGCGCATCCGCTTTGGAGCGCACCGCGTCCATTGCGGGCCTGACCTTTTCGAAGTAAGCTTTCGCCTGGATAAACAACTCTTCCTTTTCCTGCGCTTCGGCGAGAACGATTTCCAGTTTCCCGATCTCGTCGAAAAGCTCGGCGGCAAGTTCCGCTATACGCTTCGTCTGCTTCGCCTGCGGAATGTTGGTCGCGCCGACAGCGGCAAGCTGCGCGGCTTCTTTGGCAAGATGCCCCGCATAGGTGGTGACAGCCGGAAAAATCTGGCGTTTGGCGATGTCAACCGTAACGCCCGCTTCAATGTTGATCTGTTTTGAGTATTTCTCAAGATAGATGTGGTAGCGGCTCTCCAATTCCTCTTTGCTCAACACGGCGTGCTTTTCAAAGAGCGCGACCGTTTCCTTCTGCACAAGAACCGAGAGCGCATCGGGCGCGTTCCGGACGTTTGGAAGCTCGCGGCGTTCCGCTTCCTTGACCCATTCTTCAGAATAACCGTTGCCGTTGTAGACCACGCGGCGATGTTTGCCATAGGATTCCTTGATGATCTGTAGAATAGCAGCGTTCTTGTCTGACGCTTTTTCCAGTTTGCCGGCAAATTCGCTCAAGACTTGGGCGACCGCAACGTTGAGATATGTGTTAGGCGTGGCGATTGATTGGGAAGATCCAACCATACGGAACTCGAATTTATTGCCGGTAAAGGCAAACGGGCTCGTGCGATTGCGATCGGACACGTCTTTGGGAAGGGCGGGCAGGCTTGTTACGCCGAGTTTGATCTGCTCGCCGGTTTCCCAGTGGATGATGGGTTTCCCGTCCGCGATGTTTTCGAGGATTTCGGTGAGAGGCCCTCCGAAGAAGATGGAGACGATGGCTGGCGGCGCCTCATTTGCGCCCAAGCGGTGATCATTCGCAGAGGTGGCGGCTGCGGAGCGGATAAGGAGCGCGTAGCGGTCAACCGCTTCAACGACAGCGGCGGCGAACAGAAGGAAGCGGGCGTTTGTTTCGGGATTTTTGCCCGGCTCCAGCAGGTTGAGGCCGTCATCCGTGTTGATAGACCAGTTGTTGTGCTTGCCGGACCCATTTACGCCGGCAAAGGGTTTTTCGTGCAGAATGGCTTCCATGCCGTGCCGCCGCGCCACGGTCTTGAGCGTTTCCATAACAAGCTGATTCGCGTCGGTCGCCCACGCGGTGGTCGCGTAAACGGGCGCGATCTCAAACTGATTCGGAGCGACTTCGTTATGCTGGGTTTTTGCGGGAATTCCCACTTTCCACAACTCATAATTCAACTCTCGCATAAACGCGGCGACCCGTTCTTTTATCGCGCCGAAATAGTGATCCTCAAGTTCCTGTCCTTTCGCGGGCAAGGCGCCGAACACCGTACGCCCCGTAAGCATGAGATCGGGACGAGCGTCGTAGTAACTCTTGTCAATGAGGAAGTATTCCTGTTCAGGCCCCATGGTGGTAAAGACATGTTTGGTGGTTTCGTTGCCAAGCGCCCGCAACACGCGGATCGCCTGTTTGCCGAGCGCGTCAATGGAGCGTAGAAGCGGCACTTTCTTGTCCAACGCCTGCCCGTAGTAACTGATAAAGGCGGTCGGGATGCACAAGGTGGTGCCGCTGTTGTCCTGTTTCAAGAACGCGGGACTGGTTACGTCCCAAGCGGTGTAGCCGCGCGCCTCGAAGGTCGCCCGCAAGCCGCCCGATGGGAAACTCGAAGCGTCCGGTTCCCCCTTGATAAGCTCTTTGCCGGAAAATTCCAAAAGCGCCCTGCCGTCGCCGGCGGGAGAAATAAAAGAATCGTGCTTTTCCGCAGTAAGCCCGGTAAGCGGCTGGAACCAGTGCGTATAGTGGGAAGCTCCCTTCGAAATAGCCCACTCCTTCATGGATGTGGCGACTACTTCAGCCGCTTCCAAAGTCAACTCTTTTTCACTCGCCTGTACCGCGAGAATTTCTTTATAAATACTTTTCGGCAACCGTTCCTTCATAACGGCGTTGGAGAAACAATTCACCCCATAAAGTTCCTCTATGGGGGTTTTAGTAAAGTCAATGACTTGTGACATTAAACACTCCTTATGTCATAAATAAAAACTAGAGGCTTTTTCAAACTGTCAAATTTTGAAAAAGGCTCACTATCTCTTTAATAATATAGGCAAGTACTATGCCAATATCATATCAATAACATACAATTTATCTACAGCGCGGCAAAAAACGCTTTTTCTATACTTTTTCGTGAAATTGTAGCGCCGCCAGCGAGTTGTCGTGGGAACAGGATGCGCGGACTATGCGGACGTTCAGTGTCTATAAGATACATAAATGTAAAAATATTGGTGAAAGCTACAAAAAAGTATGAATGAATGCGCCAGATCGCACGCAGATGCGCCCATGCCAACACATTGGGACGGAGGATGTTCGGAGCGGACTGAGGAGAACGGGGAGCGTAAGACCCGCGCGTAAAGCCATTCTCCGATTCATTCGCCGCAGTATTGAGTCAGCGTCCGCGCCGGTATGCCCATGCGATCCGCAAAAGACGCCGTGAAAAGGAATCTCCGCGCTTCCATGATGTCAAGGCGACGGTCAAAAGCCTCCGGCGAGGTGAGAATGGCCGTAATATCGTATAAAAGTACGTCCGGCTTGGGAAAATCGGGCGCTTTTCCGGTGTAGTCGCCAAGATTAAACCCTTGCCTTTTATGGACGACCTGATCCACCCGCGATTTTACGCGCCCAATATTCCTCTCAAAAAGAAATTTTGCGTACAACGCGACTTCAGAATCACGCGCCATATCCGAAAGGCAGGCTGTCGCCTCTTTCGATTGGGGTGAAAAGACGCCGCAACGCCCGCCAGCGAGGTTGATTATTTTTCATGATTGTCAAAGTGAAGCGTTTCAATGGTTTCCATATCTTCCCGCCTATTGGAATAAAATTCAAGTTTTCCTTTTTTATAACTGAAATACCAGTAGAAATATTTTTTACCAGATGCAAGCCATGGATGCTAAAGACAATAGCGCATGGCCGTGATTTTTCCTGTATCATTTCAAGCATAATTTTCTGAGACGCCGGATCGATGCCTGTAAAAGGCTCGTCCAACAGCAATAAAGCCGGCGCCGCCGTCAATGAACACGCTAAAGCCAGCCTTCTTTTCATTCCGGTTGACCAAAGCCCCACTTGTTTATCCGCATGTTCAAACAAATTGATCTTTTGCAATATATCCGCTATTTCCTTTTTATCCACATTTTTTTTATACGCCAGCAATCGAATGTTAAGATTATCATAACCGGACAAACGCGGATATAATCCAATTCCTTCAGGCATAAAACCAATGCCTTCATTATCTTTCATTCCCCATGCCATCTTGCCCGACCGCAGTTTTATTAACTTTCCCATGTGACGCAATAACGTAGTCTTGCCCGCTCCGTTATGTCCCAATATCGCACATATACTGTTCTTTGGCGCCCGCATAGTCAACCCGTTCAAGACCGGACTATTCTTTTTATAAGAAAATATAACGTCTTCCATAGCAACAAGCATTGCGTTCATAACGGTTTTCCTCTTATCGCGTTGTGTGATTTTTCATTCCCGTCAACGCTGACTTGAATATACCCATTGGCCTTTCCTATCTTTGACAATGCGGGCGGCACCTTTAAATATATATCGTCGTCTATATACGCGCCTGTTGTTATCAGGGTCCGAATGTTATTATCCACAAGAAATGATATAACTTCATCGACATCTTTGTATAAAAGCGGCTCTCCGCCGGTCAGTTGAACCGTATTTGTACCCAATTCTGCAATATCGCTTAACAATCAAATGTATAGTTCTTGTTTATCAATTCAAATATACTTGCCGCCGTCTCGTTTATAGTCTGATATATAGGTTGCGCCGCATCATTTCTTTTAATCCAATATATGACACATTTGGCCGCTTGATAATATTGGTTACTCTTTCTGAAAATAAATACATTCCATCTATAAATAATCAAGTCCTGTTTTTAAGATAAATCTTCGTATGTTTAAAAAAATTGCGATGCCGGTGATACATACAGCCAGCAGAATGAGAAACAATGTACCCGCCGCCTCATTATATAAGTTGTTCAAAAAAAACATGGCTTTTGCCAAAGCAATTGTAAAAAGAACGCTGACAACTCCAAACATTCCAGCGATTCTTTCATCATTAAAGAATATGACTGTCATTGAACCGGCGCAGCCGCCAATCCAAAATAACAGCAAGGTGTTAAAGTAGAATGAGATTGAATTCAAGATGTTATACCCATTAAGCATGAAATAACTGTAAAATATTGCGAACGGCGTTAAACACAACAAGATTATTGTCAGCATCTTTGCTGAAAAACAAAGCCCTATTTGCCTGATACAACCATTATTTCTAACGTTTGATTTCTTTTGTCAGAGAGAATTGATTCTGACATAAACTGAAGCGTTGACCCTATGCTTGTTATTATAGTTATTAGATAACATATATTATCGGTATTGTTTACTCAGTAGTATTATATTACACATCCATTTAGCTTGATATATGGCGTCAGATAATGATGAGTGGGCAACTCCTCTATCAATAGACTGTTTAACCCTTTTACCTTCTATCTTTAAATTCTTATATATTCTAAAACATC
>JAITIK010000183.1 GCA_031279555.1 Treponema sp.
CTGGCCCCGGAGATACGACGGCGGATAGCGCCGATACGGCCAAACCGCGAAGCGCCAAGAAAGGAACATGTGAGAAAACCTCATTTCCTTCACAACCACAAATCAAACTGTTGAGAGGGGGTTGCCCTTAACTTGTTGACAGTGGAAGCAAGGCCCCGAAGCGCATACAGCCCTGTTAGGCGAAGGATTGCGCTACAGTAAATTTATATTCTTGAAAAAGAATATTTTCTTCATTTTTTTACCTATTCTCTTCCCAATTAAATTTGTTATATCAATAACTGCGCCAAATTTAAAAAAACAGATTGAAATTTTTCGAAATCATTGCCTCAATAGGCCATACAACAAGCCGTTGGCGCTCCTTTATTTTCATCATCGCCGTCAATAATAAATTTTAGCCGGGTGTCATACAAAAAGCATGTCGCCGTTGCTTCTCCAAGGATATAATGTTTCCAATGAGCGGTATTAGTTGCAACAGGAATAAGGGCTAAAATTTCTAAATTGCGCTTCTTATGCGATTCCGCACGCTTTCGCAGCCAATTTTTGATGGTTGTTCCCCTTATTCTATCGGCGCCATACGGAGGATTTGCATAAATGGTCCTAAAACTCCATTCGCGTAATAACCCGTCATTTTCAGGAAGCGTATATTCAACACGTGCATTAACGATAGAAAATTTATTAGAGCAAGGATACAATTCGATAGTATCATCAAACATTTTTTTAACAGCATTTACATATTTACGAGGTGTACGCCAATGCTGTGATAATGAATTTACTTTCCTTCCTGCGCTCATTTTAGATGCCCCACCAATTTTATTTGAAAGAACAATCATGTCAGTCTTCAATTCGTTAAGCTTCTTTTCTTTAGGAGTTATTACATAAAACCATGAGTTTATCTTTTCTTCGTTTCGCTTGAAATAATTCGTTAACGCAATATCGGCATCATAAGCTATTTTTACTTTTGTAAAAACATTTCCCTTCTTACGCTCATTGTAGCTTTTATCAAAGGCCGCTTTAATGGGAGCGTTTTTTGTCTTTGGTTTAATTTCTTGGGGTTTAATACCTCGCCCTTTAGGGCGGCTCGGTTTATAAGCGAAATATGACGGGATAGAGGCGTGAGTGAATTCATTCATAAATCTCGTAACGCCTCAATCTTATTATCTCATATGGCATGTCCTGCGAAGCGCGGGCGGGCGGCGGCAAGCGGAGCGGTGGATGAAACAATACAAGAAACCTGCGGAGAAACGCGCGAAAGATATGGGATGAAATTTCTTGAGATGGGGGCGGAAGGAGATCGCGTGTGTTTTCCCGCCCGGCCGGCGCCGCCGCACGGCCCGACAAAAACAGCGGCGGCGGCGAGGGGCGCCGCGCCAAGGGAAGCGTTTGGGGGGCATACGGCAACGATAAGTATTGAGGCGAATTACGCATACGCCGTATGAAATGCGTACAACGCGGAAGGGATCCGAATGGCGCATGTGCCATTAAGTCAACTGTTGGTTATGGGAAGCGCCATCATTGATGCGCCGCTAGTGTACGCCAACGTTAAAACAGCGCGGCGCAATTTGCCCACGGCCGCAATTTCTTCTTTTTACTCCAGCGCTTCTATCAGCTTGTCAAGTCTATACGCCGACTTTTCCTCAGCTTGCCGTAATTTTTCCCGCATATCCATAATGAACGTAAGCCGTGCGATCCACGCGGATTCTGTTTGGGCGGCGGGCTTCTTACCGTCTTTAGATGCGGAGGTTTTGTCGTCCGATTTGCTTTTTCCTTTCGTCTGATCCACAAGGTGTACAGTAAAAGCGTCTTCATTCTCAAAAGCCAAGAACAACGAAGCGTACATAAGCGCAAAATCAAATTGCTCCTTGTTGAACCATGTCACGTCATCAAACACATTGACGCCGAGAAGCTGTCTGAAATCTTCCTTCTGGTAGTTTTCCGTTATGATTGACGCGGGCAGGGTGTCAGTCGTGTACAACGATTCGTCTGGCGCCGTACGGGTTATCACCGCTTTCATCAATTCAGTGACGCTGTAGGCGATGCCGCTGGATATGCCTCTTTTGATATAAGCGTTGCGCAATTTGCGATCAAGCTGCCAATGACGGATAAGAGCCGCCGCATCCGCGCCGGATGCGCCTTTGCCCAAAATGGAGCGGAGCAGGGAAAACAGTCCATAGCCAAGCAGAAAAGCCGGATGCGCCTGCTCGGATACGCCGGTCTTACTATTTTTGCCGATGTTTTCAGCCACGAAAATAGTTGATGCGACTCTGGCCGCCGGGTTTTGCGCGGCTTTTGCGCCCGACTTCTTACGCGCAAGGGAGTATTGGAAAATCCGCCGCATGTAGGCTTCGAAGTCTTCCCATACGACTTCGGGCGCGGGCATTTCGCTCTCTCTCGGGTAGTAGGATGCGCTCGTAAAGGCTTCGAATTTGCCGTCGGCGCCGCCGATATATTTGAGCGCCATAGTAATGAAGGCGAGAACGCCGTCTTTTATTGTGATGATGAAGCCGTCTCCAGCTTCGATCTTACCCGATATGGCGCAATCAGCGACAGCCTGTTCGAAAGCGTCAATGTACGTCGAATCAAAAAGAGCGACAAGCGGGGCGTAAAGCTCCGCAAGGAATATATCCTGTATTGCCGCGCCAAGATCTTCAATCCCCTTGCCATTGAGTTCGTTGCATATCTTGGACCAGCGTCCGTCTGTATCACACACCGAGTGAATGTCAAGGAAAACCTGCGCTTCGTAGCCGTGAAGCACGGCAAAGAAACCCCGATCTCTGATCTCCTGAATCGAGCGTATAAACCACAAACCGGAGCGTTGCTCATGGAAAAGGACAAAATCCCCGTCAAGACCGAAAGCCTGAAAGAGGTTGTCTCTGCGGAAGCCGCCGTTTTTTTGAGGGATATTGGCGGCGCTGTTGTGTATCCATCCGGCTGTCTCGTAATAGGAGTTGTTATAGAACACCAGTGAACGCTCAGCGCCAGCGCGGTTGGAATAGACGAACACATTTTCATCAATGGAACCATCCTGTTTGTAAAAGTCAAACAGACAAAAACGCTCGCTGCCGGAGAACAACAGGCGCTTTTTCATCAAGGGGAAAATTTCCCGCTCGTGGCGTGCGATCAGCCATTCATCGGGCGTTTCATCGCGGTAGGCGCGGCGGTACTCCATGCCATACTTCTCCTCAAACCCTTCGATCTGCCCGTGTCCGAACATGGGCAATCCGGGCATAGTCACCATGAGGGTGCAGATACCGAAGTACTTGTCGCCCTTGCCGAATTGGGCGACCGCAGTGTCCTCATCCGGATTGTTCATAAAGTTGACGAAACGTTTCAAAACTTCAGGATCGAACTCCAACGTGTTTTTTATGGTCGCGCGGTATTTGTCGTTTTCCTCTTTCTTCAGCATGTTCATAAACGCCGAATTGTACACCCGATGCATACCCAAGGTGCGTACAAAGTACCCTTCCATCATCCAGAAGGCTTCCGCAAGGAGCAAGGTATGGGGCGCTTCCGTCGCGCACCGGTCAACCACCTCACGCCAAAACTCGTTGGGCATGCGGCGGTTGAATTCCTCGTTGGAAATGGCGCGCTCGGCGCGGCTCGCTATATCGCCGCCCCGTCCCGGCTCAGGGTACCAGAGCCGCTGTATATGCCGTTTCGCCAAGGTCATGGCGGCGTCAAAGCGCACGATGGGGAACTGCTGGCATACGCCAATAATAGTACGGATAACGGCTTCGCGGGCTTCCGGGTTGAGGAAATCGATTTGCGCCGTATCGTTCCACGGCATACTGGTTCCATCATTGCCGTGGTAAATGTAGCGCGTCTCACCCGTACGGTTGTCGATACGCTTGAACACAACCGCAGCGTCGCTTCTGGTAAAGTAATGCTCCTCTATCTGCACCGTAACATCGTCTCTGCCGGATAAATTGCCGCAGTTGTAATTGTAGGAAGGAAAGGGCGGGTAGGACAGTTGCAGGAAGCGATCTGGGTGTTCAATCATCCAACGGGAATCAATGCCCGTATGGTTCGGCACCATGTCCGAGCCGAGCCGTATGCCGCGTTGGAAACATCGTCCGCGCAGGTTCTTCAAGCTCTCCCATCCGCCCAACTCCCCGGCGATGTCATAATCGTACAGACTGTACGCGCTTGCCGCCGCCTCCGGGTTGCCCGTCCACTGCTTGATGGTCTTGCTGGCGTCGCTCCGTTTCCACAGCCCGATGAGCCAAAGACCGGTAAATCCGCGCCGCGCAAGCTCGTCTAACTCTTCGTCGGGTATCTGATCGAGCCGCGTAATCTCATGATCGTACTTTTTGGAAAGCTGGTACAGCCACACGAGCGTTGATTTCGCTATGAGTACGGTTCTCGGCATCCACTCCTGATCCGGGCTGTACTTTTCGTATTCGGCGTCGCGGTTGCCGTAGACAAGGGCTTCGGTGGGTCCAGGCGCTCCTCCCCATTGGGGCTTCTCTTCTTCATTGATAACGTCCATACCCAAAAGCATCCGCGCAAGAAATTTCTTGAGGAGCAAGCCCCACTTCCGGCGCATAAACGCGAGTTGTTCGCTTAAAGAATCCGGAGCGGCGAGGGCAGGAGCGCGGAGCAAATCCCAAAGGTTCTGCCCGTCCGGCCCAAAAACCGGAAGCGCCTTGAGGTGTTCCTGCAACTCCACGACCGCATCCTCATAGACGGACTGCTTCGCAAGCGGTTTGTCGTCAAACATAAAAAAGAAGGGTTTGAACGCGGGATTGAGATTCGCAATGGCAAGCATAAGGATCTCTTCCAAGGACATCGCCTTGTGGCTCACCGAGTCTTCGGCTGTTTCAAGATATGTCTCCACCGTAGTCTCGCCCGCGTACACCGTTCTGGGCGGGAAGCGCGTACAAAACTGTTGCAACAACTCCACCATACCGGATTCTCCCAAATTGCGATTGAGGCGGGCAAGCGCGGTGTCAAATACATCGGGTTGCACTTGGGTGCGGTACAAGGCGACAAGATAATGCAAGATTTCGTCAATAAGCCCCATAGCGTTAAGCTGTCCGGCGCTCACCTTGTAACCTTTCTGATTCAGCTTCTGCGCCAGAACGCGCACCGCCGGAAAATCCGTAAACATGACGTTGCTGGTTATGGAAAACAGGTCTTTCTTAACGCTGCATTCGCTCCGAATTTCACCGCAAATATGAAACTCCATTTTTTGCAAGGGAATGCCCTGCGCGCCATTAGCATTGTCCTCGAATGCGGTTAATACAATTTTCAAAAACATACTGCCCTCCATGTTTATTCGCAGTGGGGTCTAATATCGCCTCCTACAAGGGAGACCCTTTAGGACGGTTGGAGTTGGCGACGCCAACATAAAATGACAGCGATTCCGCAGTTACATATACAGAACAAACTTCGCGTACGATATGCGCTTGCGCGACTCCTTGATTTTAGCGTGGAGTTTCATTTTTCGCCTTACCTTTCTTCGCCGCCGGTTTTACCGCAAGTTTTGCCGTCGGTTTTACGGCGACAAGCTCTTGTACGGCGCGGATAAGCTCTTCATCTTGTTCGAGTTCCGCGATGGAGACGGGAAGCCGGTACGTCCAGTTAAAGTCCGTAACCGAACCCGGCACATTTATCCGTTCCGAAGCCGGATCGTCCGCGTAGTATTTTAAGGAGAGGTGGAGCAGATCCTGAATCTGGAACACCCGAAAACGGGATGTGGCGGACGCCGTTTTTTGCAGAATTTTTTTTGCGACGCCCGGATTATACACGTTGGCAAGCGAAGGCTCGCCGATGAATCCGGCGAACGCCGCTTGATTCGCTTCTCTTTCCCACCATTCACGCGCCGTAGAACTGTCGTGAACGCCGAGCGTACAAACGCTCAATTCAGGATACTCTTCAAACGGAACATACGGCTCGCCTTCCACATCCCATTTTCGCGCCCAACGCACAACGCGCAGTCCGGGAATCTTAAGTTTAGCGAGAATTTTCGGCACACACTCGGGTACATCGCCTAAATCCTCGGCGCACGGCAACATAGCTGACGACTCTATCAGCATGGCAAGCAACTTCTTGCCGTGGGTTTCCCATACTTTCTGAGATTCAAGCTTGCGCGCCTCTATGAGAGCGTCAACCTTTTCTTTTTCCTCATACGAGAAAGACGCATACGCTCTCGCAGTCTTGTAAAACCACAGCGGCGCGTACGTTCCCTTTTCGTACTCCAAAAACACGCGGTTGCGCCATGCGAAAATGAGATAGTCCTTTGCGAAAGGATGGATATCAAGCGCCTCTATATCCTTTTCACCCTTGATCGCATCCTTAAAAACCCAAAGCTCTTCGTTGTTGATGCGATCAAGCGCCTGTGTAAAAATTTTTTCCGCTTCCCGTTGTATAGCGGCTTGGTCATTCTGTATGCGGGAAAGAGCGTCCCACACTTCGTGGGTCGGGATGTGGGGATAAGAAGCCCACCGGATGCGCCCGCTGTTGAACCCAATATTTTCAAGGTCTTTCACCGTTATAGGGGTGGAAGGAATGAATCTGCCCATCAGCGATGATGAGGCGACATCTCGCCTTGAAGCCGCCCAGATGCGGAAGAACCCCAGCACATGGTCGATGCGGTACGCCTTATAGTATTTTTCCGAGACAGCGAGCCTGTTTTTCCACCACGAGTAGTTGTCTTTGGCCAAAGCCTTCCAATTGTACACCGGAAAACCCCAGTTTTGCCCTTGTGGGCTGTACATATCCGGCGGCGCGCCTGCGGAAAGGTCCAAATGGAAGAATTCGGGGTACGCCCAGACATCGCACGAATCGTCATTTATCAGGATGGGCAGATCGCCTTCCAGCAGTATGCCCGCGTTTGCTACGGCTTCGGCGGCTTTGCGGAATTGGCCGTCAAGCGCCTCTTGTATCCACGCCCAGAACAGATGTTCTTTTTTCAGCGCTGGATCGTTCCATAGCGCGTCTATCTCTTCTTTTGTGACATTTCGATATTCGCTCCACTCTAGCCAACTCTTTTCCTGATTCGCCTGTTTCAACCTGCGAAAAACGGCGTACGGCTTGACCCACGGATTTTCCTCTATCCATGTTGAGAGCGAAGCCCGCGCCGCAATAGTTTGTTCATGCGCGGCGTATATGTCTCTGAGCAGTTCCAATTTAGCTTTCAACAGAGCGTAATATGAAAAACGCGCGTTTTTGTCGAATTGCTTTGCCAAAGCATCGAGTCTCGAAGCGAAGCCGCCGGATTCCGGCAGATCCGCTATTCTCAAATACAGTGGATGCAAAGCGAACGCCGAAAGGGCGCTGTAAGGAGAACTTCCATAACCTGTGTCATTCACCGGTAAAATCTGGATAAGCCCTATGCTCATTTTGACTGCGAGCTTCGTGAATTCAGCCAGATCAGAAAATTCTCCCACGCCGATACTCTTTTCTCCGCGCAAGGCTCCAACTGGAATGACCACGCCTGTCCTACGTTGTTCAAAAAATCCCTTTTGAGTCATAGCAACACCTCCATATTTCAGAGTACAGTATACTATGAGACTATAAAGATGTCTATAAGAATTTGAAAAATTTGAGATAACGGTCTGAAACCCCTTTTCCCATAAATTTTGGGCGCCAGCCACCGCCGGCGCCTGCGCTAATGAATGAAAATATGCTATTATAGCAACATGAAACAACAAAGAGAATTTCATGTGGGCAATAAGAAGTGGAGCGCCTGCCATGCGCTTGTCATAGCGGAGCTAGGCACCGGACATGGCGCGGACCGGACAAAGGCGGCGGAACTCATAGACGCTGCCGCCGAAGCGGGCGCGGACTGCATTAAATTCCAAATGGTGTACGCCGATGAGATACTCCATCCCAATACCGGCGACGTGCCGCTTCCGGGTGGGAGGATATCGCTCTACGACCGCTTCAAACAACTGGAAGCGCCGGTTGATTTTTTTGCGGACATGAAGGAAAGAGTCGAAAAAAAAGGGCTTTTGTTTCTTTGCACCCCCTTCGGCATACAGAGCGCGCGTGATGTACGCGCCTTAAACCCAGCCGCGTTGAAAATCGCGTCTCCAGAGATCAATTACACCGCCCTCTTGCGGGAAATCGCGTCATACAACCTGCCCGTTTTCCTCTCATCGGGCGTATCGAAATTGTCCGATATAGAAGAGGCCTTGTCCGCGCTCTCAAACATCAGAGTCTGCCTGTTGCATTGCGTTACCGCCTACCCGGCGCCGCCGCGTGAGTACAACCTTCGCGCGTTGCGCAGTCTTTCCGCAGTGTTTGGCGTACCGGCCGGCGTGAGCGATCATAGCATGGATGCGGAACTCGTACCGAGTCTTGCCGCCGCCGTGGGCGCCGCCGCCGTTGAAAAGCATTTCTGCCTGTCGCGGAAAGATCCCGGTCTTGACGATCCCATCGCCCTTGATCCAAAAGATTTCGCCGTCATGGTAAAAGCCATACGGGAGACCGAGTGCGTGGCGGCCGCGCGGGGAACCCGAACCGCGCTTGAAGAAATCAAGCGCGAAAAGGGCGAAGAACTGGTGGAAGCGATTTTGGGAGACGGCGTAAAACGACTCGCCTTTTCGGAAGAAGCCAACTACACGCGTACCAATCGCTCCATCCATGCGCTTTGTGACATACGGGAAGGAGAAATTATTGCCAGAGACATGATCGCCTGCCTCCGTTCGGAAAAAGTGTTGCGTCCCGGTCTGCCGCCCTCGTGGGAAGAAAAAATTGTAGGACGCAGCGCCAAGGCGTTCATTCCGGCGGGCGAAGGGGTCAGGTTTGAAGATGTGTAAACGTTTTCTCCGTTGCGTCGTGCGGGAGGGGGCGCAACGGCGGATGCGCGGCGTTATGCGAAATAGGGCTAAAATTTTGAATAAATTTGTCAAGCGCCTCTGGCCTGGCAGTTTGTTGCATTTGTAGGTTTTTGCGCCTTTTTGTACCGCAAAAATCCCGATTATTGGGCTTCTGCGAACCTTTGGTTCGATGGCAGTCTGCACGATAAAAAATCGCCTTTAAGTCGATTTTGGGAGATTTTATGCGCGAAGCGCAATAAGCTGCCTGTTCAGCCGTTGGGAGAGAGGCGTCTGACGCCGGCGAGGGACGGCTTTTGCTGGACGCCACAGGGAGGATAAAGAAGCGAAGCGGGGAGAGTCCTCTGTTTTTGTCAATGGATCGGGCCTATAGAGCAGTTCTCAAAACGCGAACTGCGTTGCGTTTAGCGAACTGCGTTCGGGGTAGTTTTGAGAAAGGCCGCTTAACTGCCAGTTAGCAGAGGAATTGCTCGCTTAAACCCGAAAGGTTTGCATTCTGTAAATAGAGTTGTTCGGAAACCTCAGTTTTCGAGTAAATTCCTTATGAAAAAACGTAATTCCGCAGCGGAGAAAAATTGCAAGACTTGTTCGGACTAAAGTCCGCGACTATAGCCGGGTCGCCGGGCAAGTCCAATGAAAGAAGGGGGAAAAATGAATATGGCAAAATACGATGATTTTCAAAAACTGGACATTCGTGTTGGAAAAATTATTGAAGTGGAAAATTTTCCGGAAGCGCGCAAGCCATCCTATAAATTAAAAATTGATCTTGGTGGAGATATAGGTGTAAAAAAATCGTGCGCGCAATTAACGAAAAATTATAGAATTAATGATTTAAGAGGAAAACTGGTTTTGTGTGTGGTGAACTTTCCCCCAAGACAAATTGGTCACGCGATTTCTGAAGTTTTAACTTTGGGTGTTCCTGATGATAAAAATGAATGTATTTTAATAACACCCGGCGCCATTGTTCCGCTTGGCGGACGATTGTATTAAGGGAACCTCTGGAAACTCAACTGGAGTTTCTTTCCAGGGTTCCCTTAAATAAGGACGAGCTTTCCTCCCTTGAAGGGTGGAATGTCTTGCAAGCGTTGCGCCACTTGCGAGGTTCGGCAACCTTAATTGTGTTTTATTTCAATGATTGCGAAGCGTTGGTTATCAAATGAATGCGGAAATGAAAAGGTTGAACGCTCCGGCGGAAAGCCGCTGTTTCGCTCTAGCTTTATACGATTTCTATTTTTCCCACCTTCACGGCTTCCATATTTTCCTCAACGCCTTCGCTTCTGTCTTCGTACCCTTGTATACGTTCCTTCATTTCGTTCATTTTGAGTTTGAGTTTGTCGACTTTTTCGTCAATGTATGCGTACGCTTCGTCAAGCGCCTCACACACGAGGTCTTTGTCGTTCAGCCAGCGGAGCAATTCGGCTTCCTCAAGGCTGCCGCTCCGTTTAATCAGACTTCTTTTCAAGAGGCTCCCGCCGTTCCGCACGCATACGTAGCTTGCGCCCCGGCCGTCACTATCAAAGCTCCACTTGTATTTGGAAAATTTGTTGAAATCCCGCAATCCTATTCTTTCAAGATGCTCATACGTTTTTCTGATAATTCGGTAGCATCTGTTGTAATCCTCTTCCAATTCCTTTAAGGCGACGTCGATATTTTTCTTTTTTCGCCTGTTTCTTTTTTCTCCTGTCGCATCTTGATCGGCGGCGTCATGCGAGAGGGAATCAGTGGGGCTTGCGTCTTCCCTATAATCATATTTCACGGAATAATTTCTCCAGCATGTTGATAGCTTCCTTAAAATCCGACACCAGAATAAGGTCGCCTATTTCACTGAGTTGCTGTTTTACTTTGGCGCTAAATTGCTTTTTGTTGAGTGTCTCAAATCTCGCGTCAATATTCTGTATATCTTCGTTTTCAAGCGCCGTTTTCAAATTGAGAAAATTGCGCCTGTCTTCGGCGTCAATATTCCGATTTTGCGCCTCATCTTCCGAATTTTTCTGCTTGGGCAAGACCCGTTCAATGCGTTCAATAATAACGGCGAGATTGCTGCAAAATAAACCAAGGTTCTGTCTGATGAATTCAACAGCTGCGGCTCTTCCGGCCATTTCGAGTTTCAGCGCTTCTTCGGAAAGTTTTTTTGCGCCTATGCTTGCGGACGCGCCTTTTAAGGCGTGTACCTGCGTGGTAAAAATGGAAAGAATGTGCGGATCGGGAGAGCGTATTGCGATAGTTTGCAGAAAGGAACAGAGTGTATCGTACCGTTCTTTGCTGTCTTTAATGTACACCGAGAGGATATCAAGGTAGCTTTCCACAGTGCCGTTTGCCATTTTGATCCCATCCTTAACATCAACGCCCTCAATGACGAGGTTCGCATTGCTTTTTGTTTTATGCGCATGGAAGGCCTGCGGTTTCTGATGTTTGTCTTTGGGTATCCATTTGAGCAAGATGGCGTCCAGTCTTGACGTGTCAATGGGTTTTGAAAGGTAATCGTCAAACCCTTCATTCATAAACATCTCTCTCATACCGACAACGGCGTTTGCCGTGAGCACGACAACCGGCAGGTCCCGGTACTTTTCGCCTTTTTCCCTGATCTTGCGCAGAGCCTCTATACCGTCCATGATGGGCATCATATGATCCATAAAAATGATGTCGTATTCATTTTCATCAATCAGTTTGAGCGCTTCCATTCCTGATGTCGCCGTATCGATCTTCAATTTATAAGGCAACATCAAGCCGGTTGCGACTTTAAGATTGGTCGGTACGTCGTCAACTATCAGCGCCCGCGCGGACGGCGCGCTGAAATGTATTTTCAGCGCCGTATGTTCGGCGAAGTCGAATTTTTCAGTATTTCCATTGAGGACATTCGCCACTGAGATGGCGTACGCGGGCGTTGTAATGGTTACACAGTCCATCGGTATTGTTGTTTCATGTTGCTCGGTTAGAATGCCGATAGTTGCGTTTTGATCGAACTGGGCCAACACCACGCGGGCGGCAGAGTAGAAATTGGCGTTGATGAACACGAATGTGTAGCGTCTTCTCTGTACAGCCAATATGAATTCTTCTTCATTCAGAGCGATGTCGCATTTTACGCCCAGATCATGTACGGTGCGGCTGATAGATTCCGCGTACACATTGCGGTTGTCGTATACCAGTACGCTTTTATGGTGCGGATCGTCGACAACGGCGAACGCCGTATCGTCCGTCACTTCCTGAATTACACTGGCGATAAAGGTACTGCCCACCCCGTACTCGGAGTCAACCGTAATATCGCCACCCATAAGCTTGCACAAACTGCGGGAAATGGCGAGACCAAGCCCGGTGCCTTCGACATTAACCGGTCTGGCGCTGAGTTGAATAAAATCGCCAAATAGTTTTGGCAACTCTTCTTTTTTTATGCCGATACCCGTATCTGAAACCTGAAAATACATCATGATGCGGTTGTCGCCGCCTTTTACCCGTTCCCCGCTTATAAACAGGGAAATGTACCCTTCCACAGTAAATTTTATGGCGTTTGAAAGCAGGTTCAGCAACACTTGGCGCACCCTTGAGATGTCGCCGAAGAGGGCTTTCGGCAGCCTGTTGTCAACATTAACGATAAACATAATCGGCTTGTCCACGAGTTTTACCTTGATTATATTGATTACATCGTGAATCAGAGACGCAAACAGATACTCTGTAGGGGTAATTTCAAACTTTCCGGATTCCATCTTGGAGAAATCAAGGATATCGTTGATAATGGCAAGCAGATTCTCGCTGGATTGTTTTATGGCGATGGCATCTTCGTACACATCGGGAGTAATGTTCTTGCGGAGGATCAATTCCACCATACCCAGAATGGCGTTCATAGGCGTACGGATTTCATGGCTGGTGTTCGCAAGGAAAACGCTTTTTGTTTTCGCATTCTGCTCGGCTTCGAGCTTCGCCATCATAATGCCGGTAACGTCATTCAGGCACAAAAAATTGCCTTGCATATTCTTGGACGATTGCTGATACAGTACCAGATAATATCGTTTTTGTTGATTTACATTAATTTCCCATGTGTCTTCGTACGATTTGTTCTCTCGCATGACAACGATGAGCATAGAACGCAGTTCAACATTATTAAGCGTATCCGTTATGGGACGCCCCTTCATCAATTGGGGGCAGGCGATATGGAAGGTTTGCGCCATCGGTTTGCTGATGTACAGCACCCTGTGCAACTCGTCAATTAACGCGAAGCAATTAGGCGCCCTTTCCAGAATGGTTTGGGAATAATAGTGGGAATTTTCCGCGGCTTGCTTGTTACGGGAAACGCGGTCGGTCATGTATAACAAAAAACAGGAAACGACGAGTGAAACGCCCCAGCTTATGAGGATGATGGAGAATGTCTCTTCCATAATCGGAGCGCCCGAAAAAATAAGCGCTCCGATGATCACATTTGAGATGACGATGTACCACAAAGTCGCGCCGACTTCATGGCAGGTGTAGCCAATCCATATGATGCATATGCAGACAATAAAAAAGTAATCGGCGCCGTTTGTCGTCAGCACAATCAGAACATAAAAGCAGAACAAAAACAGAGACGTTGCAAGCGAATAAAACCATAACGATGAAAGCGCATAGATCAACACGAGAAAAAGAAAAACCATCACCGCAAAAAACAGCAATGTAAATTTTTCCATGTACGCCGCGCCGCTCTTTAAATATTCAAACGCTTGAACCAAGCAAAAGAAGTAGACAGTAATTGTAATCACCAAAGAATCTTTCTTTAAAATGTCGGCGTTAAAATATACGTCTTTCATGTACGATAATCCGTCTAATTCACCCTTTCGACGTACTCGTTTGTTTCTGTGTTTACCAATATCTTTTCACCCTGTTTAATAAAGAGCGGCACCCTCACCGTAAGCCCGGTCTCGGTGGTTACAGGTTTGGTCGCGCCCGAAACGGTGTCGCCTTTTACGTAATTTTCGCTTTCAGCCACCGTAAACACGACTTTATACGGTATCTTTATGTCAATGACCTTGCCTTCCCAGATCGTCAATTCGTACGCTTCATTTTCCTGAAGGTAAAACTTTTTATCTTGCATATCGGTTGCGGGAACTTCGTATTGCTCGTAGGACTCGTTGTCCATGAAATGATAAAAGTCCGCGTCGGAATACTGATACTGACATCTCCGCGCATCAACAACGGCGTCCTCAACTTCCTGCTGGGTTGGAATGGTCATGGTAAGTACGGAACCGTCCTTAATAGACTTCATTTTTATGCGCGCGATGGCAGTTCCTTTTCCCGGATTGTGGAATTCCCGCTCAACAACCAAAAAAGGTTGCCCTTTTTGAAGCAGGCAGCTTCCTTTAACAATATCTCCGCCTCTAATCAATTCTTTCTCCTTTCTACATGGCAGACGCTTCTCCATCATCGAAGCTTGGGAACGCAAAGATTCGGATAAAGTTTTGCGTCTTTAAAAATATCTTGAAAAACTTTTATTACTATACACCATTTCCCAATAAAAAGCAATGAATATTTTAGGGAAAAGCGCGGCGTCCTCCGGCTTTCGCCGCCGTTTCATTCAAGGGTGTAATCAGCGGCGGCAAGCGTAAAACGCGGCGTGGAAGCGGCGCCAGCCGTAGTCCGCACCGTCTTGTCTTCAAACACAAATATCGCTTCAACGCCGAGCGAAGGCGCGAGAGACCTTATGAGCGCGCCGCCCTTTTCATATCCCAACGCGAACACTGCGGTGGAAAGCGCGTCCGCGTCCATAGAGGTCTTTGCGATGATGGTCGTTGAAAGCAACCCGTTGTTGACAGGGCGGCCGTCCCGCGTTGACAGTATGTGGTGGTAGCGTTTGCCGCCGGTTTCGAAGAACCTCTCGTACACGCCCGATGTTACGAGGGTGGCGCCACCTTCAATTTCTACAACGCCCAGCCCCTTGTTCCGTTCTCCAAGCGGGTCCTGCACCCCAATCCGCCACGTTTTTTTCCCCTTCCGCTTTCCATAGACAAAAATATTGCCGCCCAGATCGATAAGCGCGGCCTGAATCTCGCGCTTTTTGATGATCTTCACCGCCTCATCCGCCGCATACCCCTTGGCGATGCCGCCCAGATCGAGCGTCATGCCCGGCTGTGAAAGGAAAATCGTCTGTTTGTCTCTGTCGAGCGTTACGTTCCGGTAATTGACCAGCGGCAGTACGGCGTCAATCTCCTCCTGCGCCGGCGCCCTCGCGTCATCCGATCCGATGCCCCAGAGCTTCACCAGAGCGCCTACGGACGGATCAAACGCCCCGTCCGAGATTTCAGCGTAACGCAGGCTTGCCTCGACAACCTCAAACACATCTTCGCTCACCCGCACCGGGGCGATGCCCGCAGCCGCATTTATGGCATCTAACTCGGATCCATCTTTGTTTATGCTCATGCGATCCTCAATTTCCCGAAACCGGCTGAAAATCTCGTTGTATACGGACCGGCTTCCCGCGTCGTACAGGTTTACGGTGCATATCGTTCCAAGCGCCTCTTCACTTTGGGGCGGAAGGGGCGCGCATGAGAGAAGCGGAATCAAAACAACGCCTAAAGCGGCGCTTTTCATCATATTCATAACTGAAAAATCATCCTTGCAATGCTAAAATATATGATCAGAGAAGCCGTGTCAACAATGGTCGTGATAAGCGGCGCGGCCATAATCGCCGGATCGACATGCGCTTTTTTGGCGAGCATGGGAAGTACGCAGCCCACGCTTTTTGCGATGACGACCGTTACGCACAAACTCGCCGTAACGACAAGGGCAAGCGCCGCGTTTCTTCCATTCGTCAGGTAAATACGGAGAAAGTTGATGAATCCCAGCGCCGCGCTGCAAATAAGCCCGATGCGAATTTCCTTCCATAACACGCGGAGCATGTCTTTCGCTTCAATTTCGCCCAGCGCCATGCCGCGGATAATGAGCGTTGACGATTGAGAACCCGCGTTGCCGCCCGTGTCCATGAGCATGGGGATAAAAGCCACCAACGCCGGCAGAATGGCGAGCGCGTTCTCAAAGCCGGAGATGATGCCGCCCGTCAGCGTAGCGGATAACATCAGGACAAAGAGCCATACGATGCGGTTTTTCGCAAGGCTGAAAACGCTGGTCTTCAAATACGGATCTTCCGAGGGTCTCAATGCGCCCATGATTTCAAAGTCCTCGGTGTTTTCCTCTTCAATGATGTCCACCACATCGTCAACGGTGATGATGCCTACGAGCCGTTCTTCCTTGTCAACGACTGGCATGGAGAGAAGGTCGTATTTTCTGAATATGGCGGCCACCATTTCCTGATCGTCTGTGGTACGGACGCTGATGAAGTTGGAATCCATGATGTCTTTTATTTTTTGATCGGGTCGCGCAAGCATAAGGTCTTTCGCCGACACGATGCCCACAAGCAGCCTGTCCCGTTTGATGACATAACTCGTGTAAATCGTTTCCTTGTGCACGCCCGTTTCCCTGATGTACGCGAACGCCTCGCTGACCGTGATCCCTTCCATTAAATCCACGTATTCCGTGGTCATAACGCTGCCCGCGGAATCTTCCGGGTATTGCAGCATTTGATTGATGATTTTGCGCTTCTCATCTGAGACGCTTACCAAAACCCGCTTCACCACATTGGCGGGCATTTCTTCGATAAAGTCCACCGCGTCGTCGACAAAAAGCCGGTTGATGATTTCGCCCACTTCGCTGTCCGTAAGCGCTTCAACGATGATCTGCTGTTCGTCGCTTTCGATATTGGCGAACACTTCGGCGGCTATGCCTTTTGGCAGAAGCCTGAACACCTGTACGGCTTTTTCTTTGCTGAGATTGTCGAGCGTTTCCGCAATATCGACCTCGTTCATTTCTTTAACTGCTGATTGAAATTTACACACATCAAATGGAACCGTGTTAATGAGTTCGAGGATGCTTTCCATAATGACGCCCCTTTTAAAAAAATGGATTTGTTCCATGCCGGGGTGAGTAATCGCTAAAATAATTTTTAGGACACCGCTGACGGCTCCGCCGCTTTCGGGCGGAGCGTATAAGGAACTGTGCAAAAACAAAATGTGGAACATGTTATTTTTTGCACAGTTCCTCATTCTGCGGACGGGCAAGATCGTTTCAAATTTTTAATTAAGAAACAACACATCCGCAGGGAAGCATATATACTGTCGTATATGATAGTCGGTACTACCGTCGGGATCGTCCATATATACCTCCTTACTGAATATTTATATAATACCGGTCAATGTAGCTGATACGCTTCTGCGCGTTGCTATGGTGATCGCTGAACGGGTATTCATTGACAATGCGCTGGTAAAAGTACCGCGCCGTTTTTATGTCTTTGACGGGGCCATTGGCTTCGCAAGCTTGGGCGTAAAGCCACCACGCCTCGTCGTCGTCGTCCGCGCCATTTGGATACTGGGCGCGGAACTGCTCCACTATCGACACGACAGCCGCGTAATTTTTTGCGTCAAACTCAGCTTGAGCGTTCTTGAGGAACTGATCTGGCGTTGTGGGCGTTGCGTTGACAGAAGCCTCAACAGCGGCGGCGGCGATCGCCGGCGTGGAATCCGCCGCCGCGTCCGCAGACTGCGCCGCCGGTTCGGACGCCGCGCCGCTTGCCGGGGTCGCGGGTGGAGTCGCGCCGCCGCCCGCCGCCCCCCCGGCAATGGCCGCCTCTTGTTCAGCCGAAGGCCAGCGCGGTTCGGCGACAACGGGGCCGCGGTTGATTGCGGTGTAACCATCGGATACGCTTGACGCCGCCGGCGCGGGCGTAACAATCACCTGCACATAGTCGTTTAAGGTATAATCCCGTATAAAATCCTGTTTGTAGAATTTGAGCGCGTAGGCGCCGGATTTTTCGGCGATGAACGTGAAGTTCTGCCCCTCTTTTTCAAGGCGGTGCGAGGAGTACGCAACGCCTTTTTGTCCGCTCGTTTCGCCTAAATAGACCCATCCGCTTCCGCTGAAGGGGATATCCACCTGTCGCCCTTCAACAACCTTCACGCTCCGTGAAAAAACGGGCGATGCGTCGAAGCCTGCGGACACGGGCGGCGGCGTTCTGGCGATTGGTTCAGGCGGCGGCGTGAGCGGAAGCTGGAGCGGCGCCCGTTCCGGAAGATTTTCGGGAATAAAGAACGGCTCCGGAGTTTGCGGGGCTTGCATGAGCGGGTATCCCGGGGGAAGCGATTCGCCTTCGCGCATGGGTTCGGCGTCCGTATGAAGTGTAATTATAGAAGAAAAAATAAAAAAAACAGAGAAAACAAAGACAGCCCGCAACAGGTCATTCGTTTTTTTTATATTTTTCATCTATAATCTCCTATTGGACAAACGTATCCATTCTCACGGAACCGCATCCATTATACCATCAACTACATTCGTTATGGTTTCCCGCCAATCGACGCGTTCATTTTCCAGCGGATTCGTCCAATATTCGCGTGTATCTTCCGCGCTCCATGCGCGAGGCTCTCGCTCAAGGATCACATTCGGCAGATAGTCAGGCTCATCGGGCGGAAAAATATCTTCCACCGGAATAGACGGGACGCCGCTCGTCACCCGCAAAGGCATCTGAACGATTTCCGGCTTTGAAGGCTTTACATCAGCGCTCTTTTCGATATAACTCTGTAAAAGCAATATCCCTATCAGCAAGCACAAAAGAACGGCAAGCGCGCCGAACATCACCTTCACTATGTTCGTATGTTTTTCGAATACGTTATTTAAGGCGGTCAACGCCTGCGCAAGCGCCGCCAGTAGTTTGTCCAAAATCGCCGAAATTTGAACCATACGCAGAGTATACTATACATGCAAAAAAAACTCAAGCGTTCCCTGCAAAAAAGGCGTCAATACAGGCAAGCAATTCCGTGTAGGAATCCGCGCACGGAAGCCGCTTGTTGGCTTCCCGAATGGATTGAGGCGCTCTGAAAAGACATCCATTTCCAGCTTCGGCTATCATGGCGAGATCGTTAAAGGAGTCTCCGGCCGCGAACACTTCGACGTTAAGGGACTTAAAAGCCGCGACCGCGTGTTTTTTGCCATCTTTCTGTCTGAGTTTATAACCCGTTATGCCGCCATCCGGCGCTGTTGTCAAGCTGTTGCAAAAAAGGGTGGGGTAGCCCAGTTTTGCCATGAGAGGCCCGGCGAATTCCTGATACGTATCCGAAAGTATGATGAGTTGCGTTTTTTCCCGCAACGCTCTGGTAAATTCGACGGCTCCTTCCAGCGGTTCCATGCCGTCTATCACACGGGTGATATCCGGCAGCTTCAGATTGAGCCGTTTAAGAAGATCGAGCCGGAAACGCATGAGTTTGTCGTAATCGGGTTCATCGCGGGTGGTTCTGCGGAATTCGCTTATACCAGTAGATTCGGCAAAGGCTATCCAAATTTCGGGAACAAGCACCCCTTCAAGATCAAGGCATACCAATTTCATGTTATGATTGTAATAAAGCGCGCGCCGGCAGTCAAGGGCGTTTTCATTCGCAGTGGAGTTTGACGCCTCCGAATCGCCTTACAGGGCGGGCAGGTTCATTTGAGGGCTGTCATATTTTTGGCTCACATCCGAAATAAAACGGCGTTAGGGGGCGCTGCGGCGTTTCTCATGCTTCCCTTGCCGCCATTTT
>JAITIK010000026.1 GCA_031279555.1 Treponema sp.
GGTAGGGTAAAGCGCCAATCAAAAAATACATGGAAAAAGATTTGCAAGCGGATCGCCCCCTTTAAGGGGCTTCCTCAAGCCACCTGCATAGCCGGTGGTCTTTGACTTAGGGCGTAGCCCTTTATAGTTTAATACCCCCGCCCCTTGGGGCGGCTGCCGGGGTGCGAGGGATTTGTTTCCCCACATACGCAAGATTTCAATTGATAACGCCAACGAAAAATAGTAGCATGCCCCACAGTTAAATAATTTCCTTACAGAACGAACCTCGTAAACGATGTAACGCTTGCAAGATACCCCGCCCTTCAGGGCGGGGAGGTTCATTCTTTTATACAGTTTTGGGAAAAACTCAACGGTATCAGCGCTTGCGCCTAATTCCCGCGTTGTAACCCGCATTCCGGCCTTGTCAGCCGCCCATTTGATTATGTCCTTCTTTACATCGGGCTGGCAGCCGTTACAACTGTATTCCGCGTAAAATGTTTATGAGAACATGACGGATTATTTACCGCTTTTCGTGGATTACACAGATTTTTTATACGAAAATCCCTCTTAAATCTATGAAAATCAGCGTAATCCGCAGACAAAATCGCTTGATTTGTTGACAGCTAAAACGTTTCCATCGCCTTCTTGAACGCATCCGCCGACGCCCGGATAATGGCTTCATCCACACAATAGGCGAAACGGAGCCAGCCCGGTTTGCCGAAACTCGATCCCGGAACGCCGAGTATCAGGTGTTTCTTGAGGTGATCCGAGAATTTCACGTCATCCCCGCCCGCCTTGTCCGGCGCTTTGACAAACAGGTAAAACGCGCCTTCCGGCTCGGCGTAGGCAAGCCCCGCGTCGTCAAGCGCCCGTTTGAAAGCGTCGCGCCTGCGGGCGTACACCTCCACATCGACCCGCGCTTCGGTGAGTTCCGCGACAATGCGCTGCATAAGCGCGGGCGCGTTCACAAACCCAAGTATGCGGGTGGCGTATATCAAAGCGTTCATCACATCGTTTTTACCGGAAATGGTTGGACTTGCCGCGATGTACCCGATGCGCTCGCCTGGCAACGAAAGGCTCTTTGAGTAAGAAGACACGACAATGGATTCGCTGTACGCGGAAAGTATGGGAGGAACAACCGTATTGTACGCGATCTCGCGGTACGGCTCATCGGCGACAAGGTACGGGAGACGTCCGCATGTCTTGCCGTGATCTGTGAGCGCGGCGGCCAGCGCCGTGATGGTTTGTTCAGGATAGATGCGTCCGGTTGGGTTATGCGGTGAGTTGATGAGAATCGCCGCTGTTTTCTCCGTCAGCTTCGCCTTTATCGCGTTGATGTCAAGGTTAAAGTCATCCGTTGTGGGAACTTCAACGAGTACGCCGTTGTGGTTCGATATATATGACCGGTATTCCATGAAGTACGGCGTTGGCACAATGACCTCGTCCCCGGGATTAAGAATGGTTTTGAACACCGCGTTAAGCCCGCCGGCGGCCCCGACCGCCATCACCACATGGCCGCCGTCCAAGACAACGGTATGCTCGCGTCCGGCTTTCCGCGCTATCTTCTCCCGCACGTCTGGAAACCCCGCGTTCGGCATGTATCCATGCGATCCTTTGGCGTCTTCATGGGCAAGGCGCAGAAAAACCTCGTGAAACGCCGCCGGAGGATCAACATCGGGATTTCCAAGGGAAAAATCAAAAACCTTGTCAGCGCCGTACTGTTTTTTCAGCGCCGCCCCTTCTTCAAACAGTTTCCTGATCGCGGAAGACGACGCAAGACTGTTCTGTATGTGTCGCGCTATAGCCATTTCCTACCCCCTCGAATAATTCGGCGCTTCCTGCGTAATGGCAACATCGTGCGTATGGCTTTCCTTGAGGCCCGCCGCCGTAATCTTCACGAATTTGCGGTACTTTTTCAATTCGTCAATGTTTTTGCACCCGCAATACCCCATGCCCTTGCGCAAGCCGGACACCAGTTGGTGCAGATAGTTCCGCAATTCCCCCTTGTACGGCACCCGCCCTTCAATGCCTTCCGGCACCGGAGTTTCGTCCTTGGAAATCTGGTACCGGTCGCCGGCGCCGTCTTTAATGGCGCCGAGGCTGCCCATGCCGCGATATTCTTTGTAGATGCGCCCGTCGTAGATGATCTCCCGTCCGGGCGCTTCTTTCAAGCCGGCGAACAGGTTGCCTATCATCACGAGGTTCGCTCCCGCGCCGATTGCCTTGGCGATGTCGCCCGAAAATTTGATTCCGCCGTCCGCGATAATGGGTATATTGCAAGACGCGGCTTCTTCGGCGCAGTCCCACACTGCGGTGAATTGGGGTACGCCCACGCCCGCGACAATGCGGGTGGTGCAGATCGATCCCGGGCCAACGCCCACTTTTACGGCGTCCGCTCCGGCTTCAATGAGCCGCCGGGTTCCGTCTTTCGCCGCGACATTTCCGGCGACAACCGGTACGTCGAAGCGATCTTTTATGCCTTTCACCGCGTCGCATACGTTTTTCGAATCCCCGTGCGCCGTGTCAATCACGACGTAATCGACCTTGGCGTTTTTAAGAAGCGGCATACGCGCCATGTAATCCTGCGGGGACACCGCCGCGCCGACAATGAGCCGTCCGGTTTTATCGGTGGCCGCATGAGGGAAGTTGGCGTGTTTTTCCATGTCCTTCACCGTGATCAATCCGGTGAGCCGCCGCCGCTCGTCCACCACTGGCAGTTTTTCAATGCGATGTTTGTCGAATTTCTCCCGCGCGCTTGCGACAGACGGATCGCCTTCCTCAACGATCACTTTATGGGTCATCACCTTGACAACAGGAAGATCATCGTCTCTGCAAAAACGCAAGTCTCTGCTCGTAATGATGCCGAGGAGCGTCCCATTCTTATCGACGACCGGCATTCCGGACACATTGAATTTCTCCATCATCACCTTAATGTCTTTGACCAGCGCCTCGGCGCCAACAGTAACCGGCGTGTCTATGATCCAGTTGAGGTAGCGTTTGACATTGGCGACCTGCCGCGCCTGACGTTCCGGACTCAGGTTGCGGTGAATGACCCCGCTTCCGCCTTCAAGGGCGATGGCTATGGCGAGTTTTTCTTCGGTAACCGTATCCATCGCCGCCGAAATGACAGGCGTGTTCAACTTCACATCAGCGCATAACGTAGTCCGCACATCACAGTCCTTTGGCAGAATGTCGGAATACCCGGGCGACAGAAGCACATCATCGTACGAATAAGCTTCGGTAAACATATTTTCCTCCTAATGTTATACGTTCATCAAGTTCCGGTACTTTTTGGCAAGCGCCTTCGCCTTTTTCGGGGCAAGTCCGCAGTACCGTTCGGGCTGGCCGAAGAATGAAAGAGCGTCTTCTTTTGAAGGAATCCGCCCCAATTCCGCGAGTTTTCCGCCGATACGCTCCAAGACATCCGGCTGTTTGGCAAGAGCCTCCGCAAAACTCGTCTTTTCTTTTTCGGCGGATAGAGTGATCTTGCGGACAATCTCATGGGCGTCCGAAACGCCGGTTTCGGCGAGCAGGATGTACGCCGGCTCGGCCATGACGCCGCCCGGAATGCCGCCGCCGCGCAGGTTGGACAGCAGGCGCTCACGGTCAACGCCAAGCCCTTCCATCACGCAGATCATGCGGCTGACAGCCATGCAAAAGCCGGCCGCATAATCCGCCATGAAGCGCTGGCTCGCCGAATTGGAGAGATCCCGCTGGTGTTCGCTTATTTGATCCATAAAAAAGGTTTGTACGCGGGGCATGAACGCCTTCCAGAGGCTTTTGACGTGTTCGCTGTTCCATGGGTTGCGCTTCTGCGGCATGGTGGACGATCCCACCTGTTCGGACGCGAACCCTTCCCTCAGTTCGCCAATCTCGCTGCGCTGAAGGTTGCGGAGATCGTCGGCAAGGTTGGCGATGACGCCGAACGCGGTGTTGAATTCTAGGAGAAGCCGCAAAAGGTATTCAGGCTCCACGAGTTGGGTGGCGTGTTCGGACGGCTCAAGCCCCAGTTCGGCCAAGTAGATTCTCTCTAGGGCTTCCGGGTCTTTGACTATCATCGCCGTCGCGTTGTACGCGCCCGCTGCGCCCGCGAGCTTGCCCTTGAGTTCCGCCGAGCGTTTTTCGATTTCCAGAATGGACTTGCCAAGCCGGGACACATATTCGGCTATGGCGAACCCAAGGGTAATCGGCACCGCATGTTGCCCGTGTGTGCGCCCCACCTGCGGAGTTTCAGCCTCTTTTTCCGCGAAATCGCAGAGCAAGCGCTCCAGTTTTCTCAGATTCGGCAGTACGACTTCTTGCGTAACATGTTTCATGCGGTAGGAAAGGCTTGTATCCAGTATGTCAACGCTAGTCGCGCCCAAATGCACCAGCGGGGCGATCTCAGGCGGCGTTTTTCTCTTCAGTACATTCACCAACGCCCGTATGTTGTGCCGTGTTTTCTCTTCCTCGGCGTACACTTCATCAGGTTCCACACTGTCTCCGGCTTTTTCAAGAGCGGATCGCGACGCGGGCGTCAAAGCGCCTCGTACGGCAAGGTGGGCGATGACAAGAGCTGTCTCCGCCTTGACGCACGCCCGAATGGAGGCTTCCTCTGAAATCCAGGGCGCAAGCGCGTCAAACAGGTCTTTTTCCGAAATCGAATATCGGTGATCAATGGGGGATATATTGCGAAAAATTGAACGAATTTCCATAGCGAACTATGACATATTTTGCAATTTTTGACAAGATGATTCTTTTGAATTCGCGTGAAGCTTTGGGAGGATGGCGCGAGGGGCGCAGGTTTGTTATTAGCGCGGCATGGCGTCGGCATGCCGCGTTGAAAATTCATCGAAAATACCGTATGCTATACTAAGGAATAATCATAAGCGTAAACAAACAGTACAATGAGGACGGCCTGGTCATGGAGCGGCTCAATGACGTCTCCTTCGAATATTCGAATAGAGGCAAAGTGGTCGTGTTGGCTGAGCATCAAAGCGCGATCAAGCCGAACATGGCTGAGAAACGGCGGAAACCGGTAAAATTTCTTATTGTCTTTATTCGCGCTGATAATTATCATTAATAGTTATGCCTATAACAAACATTCTCATAGTTGACGATCATCCTCTATTCAGTATGGGGTTAGCTTCATTGATAGGAAGCCATCCTATTTATCATATCGTTGGAGTGGCGAAAAATTCTTCCGAAGCTCTGGAGATCATACATTCTGAAAAACCGCACTTGGTGGTGCTTGATCTTGATTTAGGCGATGAAAACGGTATAGATATGATCCCAGCAATAAAAGCCTTTGACGCTGGCATCGTCATTCTGGTGCTTTCGATGCACGATGAACGGTATTATTCCGAGCGCATCTTGAGCATGGGGGCGCGGGGCTACATTATGAAAGACGAAGCCGCGGGCAAAGTGCTTGACGCCATTAAAACCGTTGTCGCAGGCAAAGTGTATTTAAGCGACAGCGAGCGCAAGCGCATAGCCGAGGCTCTCAATACGGGAAACATTAATGACCATCAGGACAAATTTGCGTGCGTACAAAAACTTTCCAACCGGCAGATTCAAATTTTCACCCTCATCGGCAAGGGGCTTGGCACCATAGAAATAGCGAACAAACTCAATTTAAGTACAAAAACCATAGACACCCACAAGGAAAACATCAAACTCAAGCTCCATTGCTCCAGTTCTTATGAATTGCGCCAACTTGCGGTCGAATGGGCGATTTTAGCGCGTTGAACTCCCTGTTTTGAAAAAGGCTTATTGACAATTTTTTAAGACGGCGTATGATAACGCTACACCGCCTCGCCCCAAAATGCGCCGGCAACAGAGTTGCCGGTACAGTGGCCGCGCCGGTGCGGGATTCGCTTGGACCTATACCGGCGCAGCCACCGCTTTTCTCTCTCACCACTTTTTTCCTATGATAGAATCACATCTATGTACTATAGAGAATGTTCAGAAGCCCCCGGCTTCACGGGCGCGTACCGCTTGACATATCATCTTCGCTTTGAGCAGATGAGAGGCATCACGCCGGCTTTACGGGGAAGATGCTCTCCATATAGTATCTTTAATCTCTTGAGAAACATCCGGAAGTAAAGAAACAGTGGAAACTTCGTTCCTCCACCACCATGCGTACCGTTCGGTACGCGGCGCTTCAATGGATTGCGTGTTACCCTTTCTGTGTTTTCATGTACCCCAACGCTCAGCGCTTTTTGAGTCCCTTCGGGTTCCACCGGGTTCCACCCTACCCTACTCAAGACAACCGGTTCTCACCGTTTTCCGCCTTCATCACGTCAGATCATGGTGAACCCTATTTGTTCCTCCAGACTCAATAGTGTATGGTTAGATTTAACATGGCGCAATTCGACCGCTTGACACTGTTTTGTATCTGCGATAGAATAGGCGCATGAGTTATAAGGAGAACCATATAAAAATCAAGCCGTCTTTCATCATGTTGTTCACCATGAGCTTCGTGGGTGCTACCACGGTTACCACGATAAGCATAATTGTACTGTCTTTTATCAACGTTTCTTCAATTACGAATAGACAGATTGAGACCCTCGCCAAAGAGCGTACAAGCCGTTTACAGAAAGATATGGCGCGTATACCCGAAACACACGAAGACCCCCTATCAGGCGCCCGGCAAGCAGTGTCAACACATTGCTTGAACCATACGAAGGCGCTGTCCCACGAGATGTCATAATGGATTTAAGAATATGCGTACTAAATAAACTAACGGATGTATATGGATAGAACGGCAAAACCCGATTTCTTTGATCGCCTGCAAATAATTACGGAAACATTTCTCAGCGACCGTAACATGAAAAGACGGATAAAGCGGGAAAAACAGCGAAAGAAAAACCCCGTACTCGATTGGATAGAGGCTTTCATTTGGGCGGCCTGCATGGTGCTAGTCATCAATCAGTACCTCTTTCAGGCGTATGAAATACCTTCCGGTTCAATGATCGACACGTTGCTTGTCAAAGACAGAATATTTGTCAACAAACTTATTTTTGGACCTGAATTATTGCCGGGTCTGGCTAAGATTCCAAGCCCTATAAAGCCCAAACGGAACGATATCGTCATTTTTGAAAATCCTTCGTACATTTCGCGTGGAACGGCGTTTGATATCGCCCAGCGCGTCATTTATATGCTCACCATATCCCTTGTCAATATTGATCTTGACGAATCCGGCGATCCCAAGGCGCAATTCCTGATAAAACGCGCCGCCGGTATGGGAAAAGATTGGTTTAAGATGAGGGACGGCGACTTTTATATACGGTTTGCCGGTACAGACAAATGGATTTCAGAGAAGGATTACAATACATCCATAGGACATTCCCATCATTTGAGTCGTTTGATGGCGCGGGAGGATTACCCCGTATTAATAGCCGCAGGCAAGGCGGCGGCTTACGATGACTTGAACATAGACATCCCCCGGCGGCTGCGTGATGAAGCGGACTGGATCGACGGCATACGCAACCCCGACTACCGTGCCTATGACCGCGCGCGGCTTGCGCTTTTGCGTTCGGCTCACCCCGATGACATCCGGTACCGGACTCTGTTGAGCCGCTATGATATAGGGTGGTATATACCGGAAGGCAGAATTTTCCCGCTGGGGGATAACCGCGACAATTCGCGGGACGGGCGCTATTTTGGACCCATACGCTCGGACAAGACGCTTGGACAGGGCGCGTTTATTTATTGGCCGCTTGCCCGTGTAGGGGGCATTCGGTAACTGGCGGACGCGGCATGAAAAAACCTTCATTATATTCCTATAAAGAAGAAAAAAAATACAAACGGCGATTGAACTCTATTTTGGCAGGCGTGGCGGTCTTCTTTATCGTTTATATATGTTTCACTTCTTTTCTTTTTTCAATGAGAGTCACCCTGAGCGACAGCATGCAACCGGGCGTACACGTGAAAGATCATTTCATTTTTTCTTCTTATGAACTTTATACGCCTGAGTTGCAAAGGGGAAGCATTGTGCTTGTCGATATGGGAGACGAAGACAAACGTGATATTTTTATGCGATTTCTTGACGATTTTGTCCGTTTTTGGACACTCCAACGCGTCGACCTAAGCAAAAGAGAAGATTCTTTTTACTTAAAAAGAGTCATCGCCCTGCCCGGCGACGAGGTGTCCATGACCAACTTCGTAGCCCGCGTTAAAAAAAAAGGCGGCCCTTACTGGATTACCGAATTTGAGTCATCCGAACGGCATTATGAAGTGGCAATTCCCCAAGTGCCGGCCTTATGGGACATGTCGCTTCCTTTTTCCGGTACTATTGATCCGTTTGTTTTGAAGGAAGATGAATATTTTCTCCTCTCTGACGACAGAAGCGACACCAACGATTCAAGAACATGGGGTCCGGCGCCGTCTAAACGCATCAAAGGCGCCGCGCTTTTCCGGTATTGGCCTATCACCCGCATGGGAAAGCCCTAAAAGGAGCCGGAAGGGAGTTTTATGAAATCACCGAAAGAATTAAGCGTAGACAACAAAATCATTGAAACCATTGAGAGCTTCAACCTTTCAGGGAAAGCCGCGAATATTGCGAAACTCGCCATCAAGGATGCCGAAATTCAGGCTGTTCAGGAATACGCCAACAGTGTCTCGATAAAACGGTTAAGCTACAACGATCATGGTCCGGTTCATATGAGAACCGTGGTTCTTAACGCGCTCTTTATGATGAAAATTTTGAGGAACGCGAATGTCAAGATGAGTCTTGAACGTGAAGAAGCCGGTACGTTTGAAGACAGCCTTATTGCGGTGTCGCTCGCCGGTTTTCTCCATGACATTGGCATGAGTGTGGGACGCCATGAGCACGAACTGCACAGCGCGTACATGGCGTATCCTATCCTTGACCGAATCCTTGCCAAAGAATTTTCAGAAAACGACATACAAAGACGGGTTGCGATTCGTTCCCTCGCGCTTGAAGCGATTGCCGGACATATGGGCAACCGCTTGGTTTACTCTTTGGAAGCGGGGATCGTTCTCATTGCGGATGGTTGCGATATGACCAAGGGACGCGCCCGTATCCCCATGTTCCTTGCCGGCGCGCCAAAAGTGGGGGATATTCACCGGTATTCAGCCAATTCCATCGAAAATGTACGTATTCTGAAAGGAGAAGAACATCCCATACGCATTGAGGTTGAAATGTCAAGCGAGGTTGGGCTTTTTCAGGTGGAAGAGGTGTTGCTTGGCAAGATTTCGGCAAGCCCCGCAAAAGGCTTGGTTGAGCTTTACGCGCTGGTACAGGGCGAACAGCCAAAGCGGTATTTATGAGGATTGTATTCGGAGGCAGGTTATGGGTATATACGATTATACGGTGACGGACAATAAGGGACGGGCGGTTTCGCTTGACGCCTTCGCCGGCAAGGTTCTATTGATCGTCAACACCGCTACGGGGTGTGGATTCACCCCGCAATATAAAGGGTTGCAACAACTCTACGAGACTTTTTCCGGACGCGGCGGCGAGAGGCGCTTTGAAATCCTTGATTTTCCCTGCAACCAATTTGGCGGCCAGGCGCCGGGTACGGATGAGGAAATCGAGCGATTTTGCATCGTGAAATATCACACCACTTTCCCGCGATTTGCTAAAATTGAGGTGAACGGCGACAACGCAAGCCCTCTCTATACGTATCTGAAATCGCAACAAAAGGGCGTTCTAACGCCAGACATCAAGTGGAATTTCACCAAATTTCTGGTTGACCAGCATGGCAATGTAACGGCGCGTTTCGCGCCAACCGAGAAACCTGAAGCGCTCGCGCAAGAAATCGAAAAACTGTTGGAAACGCCATAAGCGCATCCGCTTCATGTAAACAGCTTGTCAAACGCCGTCCGCGCATCAGTCGAAGCGGAAGCGGCCCGCGAAGTCGCGCTCGCCTCGCGGAATTTCGGATCAAGCGCGAACCAATCGCAGAAATTCGCCCGCTCCCTGTCAGACACATTTTCGGCGCCGCTTTCAGCGCATTCGTGGCTTTTCGGCAGAAAGAATTTGCAATGCCTACACACGCGCAGATCTTTTCCGCACACGCCGCATCTGAACGAGCGTCCAATAGGCTCGGCTTCAACAACAGGCGATCCGCAATACCAACACATATTCCCTCCTATTTAAACAAAGACGGCAGGAATGTCGAAAACCACGGCACATACGTGACAAGAAGAGTCACGGCAAAACTAATGCTTAAAAAGGGCAGCACATACCGGCAAATCGAGGCAAACGGTTTTTCGAAACGGTAAGAAGCGAGGAAAAGGTTCATGCCCACAGGCGGCGTGAGAAAGCCGACTTCAAGGTTTATGATAAAAATGATGCCCAAATGCACCGGGTCTATGCCAAAAGCCGCGCCCAGCGGGGCGATCAGCGGCAGTACGATGAGTATGGCGGAGAAAATATCCATGAGGCAACCGACTGCAAGCAGGGCCAGGTTCAACAACAGCAGGAACACATATTTGGAATGAATCGCCTGTTGCAGCCAGCGGGCGAAGTTTTCAGGCGCCTGGGTGTCCACAATGTAGTAGGACAGCGCTTGGGCGATAGCCAGAATAGAAAGAATCCCGCCGATAATGGGGAGCGCCTTCCGCAATATTTTCACGCAATCTTTTAACGTAATGTCGCGGTGAACAACCGCTTCCACGATGAACACGTAGACCACCGCCACCGAACTGATCTCCAGCAAAGACAACGCGCCTGAAAAGTAACCGATAATCAAGATAAAAGGAAGCGAAATTTCAAAAATCGCGTCCTTAACCGACACGGCGGCTTTTTTCAGGTTGAATTTTTCAACCGGTATCTTGGTTTTAATGGAAGCGATGATGCCGAAAATAATCATGGCGGCAACAAGAATAACGCCCGGAAAGATGCCGCCGAGGAATACATGAATGATGTTGGTCTGAATCGTGGTTCCAACGAGGATTATCGGAATGCTGGGCGGAAAGAGCAGTCCGATGCTGCCCGCTGACGTCAACAGGCCAATTGAAAATTTTTCGTCATAATGAACATCCTTTAATATAGACAGAAGAATCCCGCCCAACGCCAGAATCGTAACGCCTGTGGCTCCGGTAAAAGTGGCGAAAAACGCGCAGATAACCACCGTCGCTATGATCATGCCGCCCGGAAGCCAACTGAAAAGATTTTTGAACGTTGCGACCAATCTGTTTCCGGCTTTGCTTTCGGAAAGAAAGAAGCCGGTGAGGGTAAAAAGCGGTATGGCGATAAAGTTGTCATTGGTAAGCGTCGCGTATATCTGGTTGGCGACCAAATCCAATTCGCCGCCGGAGGTTTCTATGAGAATAAGAGACAAGCCGCCGATAACGACAAAAAGCGGGACGCCGATAAAAGCCGAAACAAGCAGGATGATGATAACCGGAACCTTCAACGCAACGGCGATAGAGTAGCAAACATCGGTCAGTGCGTACACGCGGTCCGGCGCGTCAAACCCCCACCAGAACTTTGCGACAACCGGAAAAGCGGCGAGGATTCCGAGGAGAAAAGCCGCTATGGGAAACAGTTTTCCCCAGCCTTTGACCGGCGTTTGCAACGCAAAACGCGCGGCCATAACCGTATACCCCAGCGGGATGACCGAGGCGAACACCGTATCCGGTATAAACCCGATCAGGGTTCCGTCAAGCCATATCCTGATAAAGGCAAGCGAACTCAACGCGATTACCGTCAGAACCATAATCGACAGGCAGTTGTTAAAGACCGCCAAGCGCCGCTTGACCGTTTCGCTTGAGAAATTCTGTACAATGGAGATCGCCAGATGGGACTGGTCCTTGGTCGTCAGCATACCCGCGAAAAGTCCGGTTGCCAGGAGCAGATGAGTGAGAACATCCGCCCCGCTCATGCTTAAAAACAACTCGAAGAACCGGTTGATCAACGCGGGCCCGTTGGAAACATGGGTAAAATATACGCCCGCGCCAATACCAAGTATGGGAAGCGCTCCCAGACATATCACCGCCGTGTAACAAACAGCCTGTTCAAGAGCGCCTAGCGCGCCGCATAATGCGCCGCATCGCGCATTTTTTCTCTGTAAAGCGTTTCCTTTAGACATGAACGCCTCACTTGCGGTAATCTTGCAACAAGGCGTTTATTTTGTTGTAAAGAGAGCGGTTGAATATCCTGTCGTTTGCCAACGCGGGGATTTTTCCTCCCACCTCATCATACCACGCCTGTTCCTGTGTGGGGGTAATGGTTACGATGTTCAAGCCGTTTTTGCTCATAACCTGTATGGCTTCATTTTCAAGTTTGGTGATCGCGTCGCTGAATTCCCGTTCAATCTCTTTTATAATCGCAATGAGTTTCGGTTTGTAGGCGTCATCGATCCTCCTCCATGTCTGCTGGTTGATAACGACGCCTCCCATGATAGGGGCGATGTTTAGGTTCAGCATGTTCTTTGCGACGCCGAAAATCTGAGACGGAGCGGCGTATGCCGGCGTTTGGTACACCGCGTCTACCTTTCCGCTGTTAAGCGATATTATCACGCTGTTGAAGTCTGTCGTTTGCAATTGAAAGCCCATAGACTTAAACGCGGTGTTCATTACGGGTATTTCATTAAGGCTTCCGACAATCTGAGATTTAAGATCAGCGGGAACGCGCACCGGATTCCTTGAAAATATTTTCAGCCAGCCGGATTTCGCCCACGCAAGCATGAAATAGTCTTTATTGATTTTATTTTCAAGATCATCTTTAACGGCGCTGAGCGCATAGTTCAATTCGTTGTCATTGCGGATAAAAAACGGCGCGCTCAACGTCAGCACTTCCGGCGTGATGAGGCTCAACCCGGCGGAGGTGAACACTGCGGCTTGAATCGTATTTCCCTTGAGTTTGCGCAATACGTCTTTTTCAACAGACCCAAGCTGCCCCCCGTGGTACACGGAAACCACGACCTGCCCGTTGGTCGCGTTGTACCATTCTTTGGCAAGACGGTCCAACGCCCTGCTCCAGTCGGTGTTGTCGGGAATGATGGACGCCAATTTTATTTCAACAACAGAACCTTTTCTCTGGGCGAAGAGCGGCGTCACGGACGCCGCCACACAAACCACAAGCGCCATGAGAAACGCGCGCGCATTATACCTAAAACAATTCTTTTTCATTTTTTCTTTCTCCTTGTATTATGAAGTGAATATAAAGCGGGTTCATTCAAATTCTAATTCTTCATCGTCAAGCCGCTCGTCATCAAGCCACTCATCGTCTTCATCGATCCATTCGTCATCGCCATATCCAATGAAGTAATCCTCTATGTTGTCAAGCAGATATTGCGCCTTCCGCTGGTTGATAATGTTCACGAGCCTGTTGTCCCTATCCTTGTTCGGATCAATGACAAGCGCTTTTTCAAGATTCAGCTTGAAGCCTTCGTAATCCTGATTCGGCTTGGCGACTGATTGGGCGTAAGAAACGTAGGGTCCCGCGAGAAATCCGCCGGATTTTTCCACCGCGAGCCTGAAATGCTCGTCTATCATTGATTTATCGCCCACAAGCCCTTCGGGAAGCGAAGCGTAAAACAGGACGTAAAAATCATCAATCGCTCCGCTGTTGAAGTCCGGGTCGAGTTCGTACGCCCTGTCTATCATAACCTCAAAGGCTTTTATTTTCATCCCCAACTCAAAATCCATCGGATTCAGCGAGTAGGCGCACAGGGACCCTGCCGTACTCCAGTAGAGGTACGCGGCGTCTTCCTTTACGGTACGCGCCATTACAGCCCGCATGTTCTCAACATCACCCGAATCGTAGGCTTCGGCGAAACCCGGATATTTCTTTTCAAGCCCCGTGTTGAGAATCTCAACGCCCCGTAGGTAATAGGTTCGCGCCCTGCTCTTTTCGGCTTCTTTCCTGTCGAACTCGTACGAAGGAAGCATATCCGCAGGACCTTGCACAAAGGCGTTGGCGTACATCACGTAGAGCGAGCCTGTTTCCAGAATCAGCGCCTGGTCGTCAGGGGCCTTTTCCAGTTTGCGCTCGTTTTTCTCCAAAACGCCCGGTATCTGTTTGCCAATGAATTCGGGATTCGACGAGCGCATCGCCATTGTGGTAAGCGAGCATGAAGCCATGAGCAACGAGACGCCCACAGCGGCGCCCATGGCGCGTACAAGACATGTATCTTTCATACCAGTAGTATATAGCATTTTGCAAATTATGCAAGGGCTGACGGGGGGAAGCTCTTGTAACGGTGTGCTATAATGCGAGGAGAGGCTTCTTCACATTACACGATGATATAAGGTTGATTATGCGGAACTATCAACTGGCTTTAACGCTGTTTTTTGCGGCTGCCTGTTCCCTGTTTGCGGATGGACACAAAGATGGCGGCAAAGGAGCGAGAGGAAAAGGCTGACGCCGACGTACACGATAGACAAGATGCGGAGCGACGGGAACAACACGAACGGGAGCGACAACGTGAAGTGGGTGGTGACATGGAACCGGAACGCGAACGGGCGCCGGCTGCCAGCGAAGGCGGAGTGGGAGTACGCCTCCGCGCCGGAACGAGTACGCCGTTTTACACAGAGAACAACATAACGGCGAATCAGGCGAACTACGACGGGATGTATTCGTACAACAACAACGCGAAAGGGTGTATCGTGAGGAGACATGGGAAGTGGGACTCCGAATCCGTAGGGATTGTATGACATGGGCGGGAACGTGTTTGAGTGGCGCTGGGACTGGTATGGAGATTACGGCGGCGGATCGCAGACTGATCCTGCGGACGCGGTTGGCGGCTCCTACCATGTGGCATGCGGCGGGTCGTGGGGGCTGGATTCCTTGTATGGTAGTTCAGCCGGCCGGTATTATAACACTCGTCGTAGTTGGAGTACCGGCTTCCGGCTGGCGCGCCCCTAGTTCCAGCGGGTTTGGCGGCGAGTTAGCGGCGCATTGACAAAGATATGGCTGACGCTGCTACAGCGATGGGATGCGGGAACTGGTCTTCCTCTCAGTACAGTACTAGGTATTCGTGGAGTCAGGTTTTCAGCAACGGCTATCATGACACGAACAAACACGAACGTGTTGTCAGGTGTCATTGCAAAAACTTACAAATGCAAATGGCGCCGGAAAAATGCGCCTGAAATGAGAGCAACGACTGACCGAGCCGACCGCAGCCCGATCCGCCTAACGGAGTGATGAAGCGTATATACTGGCCTGTTACGGGATGCGGTAGAAGGCATGTTTTATGATACGGCGCGGCTTTTTGGGGGCTGCGGGGAAGCGGGGCTTGAGCGGGTGTTTATAGAGGGGGCGATGCCGGATGCGCGGGCGGGCCGGCGTAGGGCGGCGTGGCGGAAGGCTTGTCATTTCAGGCGGTTTATGACCCGGGCGAAGGGCGGAGCGAGGCGCGGACCGCCGCCGCTCTGTTTCGGTCGCGTGGAACAGGCCGGGCAAAGCAGGGGACAAGGGGCGGCCGCGGAAATGAATCGTAAACATGGAAAACTGTCCGCATCAACCTTCAAAAAACTCCCCTTATCACACTTCGTTTACAGCCCCTTGCCGGCTATACGCCGCCGCAAAGCCTTATTTGAGCCGGCGAACCTACAGTTCGCATACAACTGGAACGGTATGCGACATAAACCCTAAACATTATTTGGCTATTATATTATAAAATATTGTCTAAAAAAATTTTTATAAAAACTAAAATTTCAGTATATCCGCCATATAAATTGCAATATTTTTGGGGAAAAGATTATTGATTCTATCCATGCCAATGGATTTATGGAATAAAATATTCATT
>JAITIK010000050.1 GCA_031279555.1 Treponema sp.
ATGAAAACGCCAAAGGCGAGGCGGGGCCATGGAGTGATATTATTGAGGCGATTATTCCATAAATAAAAAATTAAAAAACAGTATCCCACGCCCCGCGCCGTCCGTGGCGCAGGGCGGTCAGGTGGCAGGGGCAAAAAAACAGCGTATAACAGGGCTGTATCTGCTTCGCCGCAGTAGCGGCTCGGGCTACGTTTTGGCTAGGTCATTCCGCTACGCGCCCAAGCTACGCTGGGGAACATTCCCACGCCATTGCTCCGGCATAGTTTGCCGGCCCTGGTCTTGCTACGCAAGCCCTTATTCGGGCTGGCAAAACGTCAGATACAGCCGGAACGTTAGGCGACATAACCCCTTAAAATCTTCTGAAAACATGAATTTGGAAAATGATATATAAAAAATATACATTTTGTCAATTTTTAAAATTTTTCTACAAAAAAGATGTTGAAACTTTTGTGAACGTACTTGACATTATAGCAAAATACATATTATGCTATGTATATTAACAAGGAGGAATATATGTTAGTAGAAACTAAATAAATGGTTCCCATAATCCGACTTCAGAAAGAACTTACCCAGACTGTTCGAGAATTGTCGGATTCTGGAAAGGCGGCATATATATTAAAAAATAATAATATGGAAGCGGTCTTGCTTTCTTATGATGAATATGAATATTTAAAAACATTGAAGAAATATTTGAACAATTTGAAATAAAAGACATGATAGAAAAACGGTTGGGAAAATATGATCCTAAGAACAATATTTCATGAGAGAATATTAGGGAAGAAGTGTGAATTTTGAAATTCAATTTATTCCTGAAGCTGTTGAAGATTATATATCTCTTGATGGAAGCATAAAAAAATAAGTCAATGAGAAGATTGATAAATTAAAAGAAAATCAATTTCTTGGCGAAGATTAGGAAATAAAAACAATATAGATTTAACCGGATATTATAAAATTTATGTAGCAAAGAAGGCATATAGGATTGTTTATAGAATAATAAAAGATGAGATAGAAATAATAGAAATATGGGGTATAGGAAAGAGAGATAAGATGGAGATATACAAAATTATTAGACAAAGAATATTAAAAAGAAAATAGTGTAAAGGGGTTGCTTCGCCTAACAGGGCTGTATGTGAGACCCGCAAAGCGGGGTCGCTCCGCCACATTTTGGGGCTGACCTAAAAGAAAGAGGCAGATTCCTGATTTTCTTCTCCCAAAAGTCATGATAGACAAAAACCCTACGGCCAGGGGCAGGCGCGCCTCATTCCCCCCGGCGCCGGCGAGCTTGTCCCAGGGAGCCGCCTGGCGCGGCTGGCCGGCGAAGTGACAGACGAGACGGATATAGAACGGCTTGTACGGAAGCGACAGGCGGGCGGCGGAGCGAGCCGCCGTCACGCGGCGATGGCGGCGGAGCTTTTTGTATACGGATGCGCGGCGGAAGTCCGCTCGTCCCGCATGTCGGCGGAAGCGGCGCGGGAGAGCGCGCCGCTCACGCGGCTTTCCGGAGGGCGGAAGCCGGACTTCAGGGCGCCGAATGGCTTTCGCGGGAAAATGCGCTGGGGGAAGCGGCGGAAGCGGTTTTCGCGCCCGCGGCGAAGATGCCGGGAGCGGAAGGCCGCATCAAGTTGGAAAACCGCTTTGTTGACGGGGCGAAGCTCGAATCGGCCGCCGGGCGGCGCGCGTTTGCGCGGAAGAGGGCGGTGGAGGCGGGCGGCGAGAGGCTGGACGAGAAATCGCGGGCGTACATACGGACGGCGGAAGACGTTTGGGAAGACGATGGCCTGGAACGCGGAGAAAAGGGCGTGGAAGAGCCTGGCGGGAAGGGCGGCCTCGCGAGCCGCGGCGCAAAATATCCCGCTTCCGATCCGCCTGCCAGCAACGAGGAGCCTGTTTTTGTTGCATATCTCTCAGATCCCTCCACCGGAAGAGTGTATGTGGGTGACATTTTTATTTTGAGGCGATACGACCCTAGCATAAACAGTCTATTTGGTATAAAATAAGAGCCGCAGATATAAAATAATGAATACTGCGCGGGTTCATATCCCGCCAACTATGCGGCGGCAAGAAATCGCGCTGAAGAGCGCGGTATATGCCCCACTGCGAATAAAAACATGGTATTTTAGGGAGGATCCATCATGTCTGATGAAATTAGCGACATTATTGCGCGGGTAAAACTGTTGCGTGAAATTGAGGAGATTTCCGCCGAGACACTCGCCAAGGAGCTTGGCTTTGATGTGGAGCGGTATAAAACATGGGAAGCTGGCGTGGAAGAATTCCCTATAGGCGTCCTTGTGGAGATTGCCTCGCGGTTCAAGGTTGACCTTACAGAGCTTGTTACAGGGAAGGCGTCCAATCTACGCACCTTCTGCCTGACGCGCGCGAACAAGGCGCCTGAAGTGAGCCGCCGCCCCATGTACGCCTACTGGAACTTGGCGTACAATTTTCACCGGAAAAAAGCCGAGCCGTTCCTTGTTGAGGCAAGCGCGGACACTGCGGACAAGCCCATAAGTCTTAACACCCATCCCGGGCAGGAATTTGACTATGTGCTTGAAGGGCGGCTTCTCATTTCAATCGGTGGGCATGAAATGGAACTTGGTCCGGGCGACAGCGTGTACTATGATTCCCAGGAGCCTCACGGCATGAAAGCCATTGGCGAGGAACACGCGAGGTTTTTAGCGTTTGTGTTTTGACGTACAATCTGAATAGAACGCGGATTGCATGTGCCGGCGGTTCTTCCATAAAGAACGCCGCATTAATGAGGGAAGCTTTCCCCTGAACGCGAACTGTGTGAGCGTTGAAAAAATACTTTTCCGTTCCCCGCAAGCGAATATTTTGGGGAACCTCTATAGCAAGGAGATTATATGCCGATAGTGGACAAATTTGTCAAGAAACAGAATTTTGCCTCGTATGAGGATTTTTATGAAAATTTCAAAGTGGAAATACCTAAAAACTTCAATTTCGCCTTTGACGTGATGGATGAATTGGCGCGGGAAAAACCCGATGAGACCGCGCTGGTGTGGTGCGACGAGCGGGGGGCGGAAGCCTCGTTTACGTATTCGGAACTCAAGTCGCTTTCCAATCAGGCGGCCAACGCACTGCGCCGCGTCGGCGTCAAGAAAGGCGATCCGGTCATGCTGATTCTGAAACGCAGATGGGAGTATTGGATAGCCCTGCTTGCCCTGCACAAAATCGGCGCGGTTGCCATTCCTGCGACCCATTTGCTCACGGTCAAGGACATTGTGTACCGGTGCAAGGCCGCCGACGTCATTGGCGTCATATGCGTTGATGAAGCCGTCATGCAGCGCGTTGAAGAAGCCCACGCGAAGCTCCCGCTCCTTTCCGAGGGGAACGCCAGCCTACGCTTTAAGGCTTTTGTCCGTAGCGTTCATCGCGCCAAAGATGTGGCGGCGGCGGATTCTCCGGCTTCGTGGCTTGATTTCAAGGCTTTGTTGCACATGGAGTCCTCCGCATTTGAACGCCCCTCCAACGCCGACGCCAACGAGGACATAATGCTCCTCTACTTCACCTCCGGCACGACCGGCATGCCCAAGATGGTGAGCCACAATTTCGCGTATCCGCTGGGGCATATCATCACCGCGAAGTACTGGCAGCAGGTGGAAGAGGGCGGACTCCACCTCACGGTCGCCGACACGGGATGGGCGAAAGCCGCATGGGGCAAGATTTACGGTCAATGGCTGTGCGGTTCGGCGGTATTTGTCTATGACTACGACCGATTCGCGCCGCCCACCATGCTTGAAGTCATCACACGGCATAAAGTGACGAGTTTCTGCGCCCCGCCCACGGTGTACCGTTTTTTCATAAAAGAGAATCTGGCTTTGTACGATTTTTCCCATCTCAAGCATTGTTCCGTTGCCGGCGAGCCGTTGAATCCGGAAATCTACGAGCAATGGAAGGCTGGAACAGGTCTCGAACTCCGTGAGGCGTATGGGCAAACCGAGTTGACCGTCGCGCTTTGTTCGTTTCCGTGGTTTTCGCCGAAACCAGGATCAATGGGCAAACCTTCGCCGGGATACGACATCGATCTGGTGAGAGACGACGGCGATTCCTGCGACATGGGCGAGGAAGGGCAAGTTGTCATACGCGCCGGAAAGGAAAAGCCTACGGGCATGTTTGGCGGATATTACCGCGACAAAGAGCTTACCGATAGCGTGTGGCATGACGGCATATATTACACCGGCGATATGGCGTGGCAAGATGAGGACGGTTACTTCTGGTTTGTCGGGCGCGCCGATGATTTGATCAAAAGTTCCGGGTACCGTATCGGACCCTTTGAGGTGGAAAGCGCGCTTATGGAGCATCCGGCGGTGCTTGAGTGCGCCGTTACCGGTGTTCCCGATCCGGATCGGGGCGCCGTGGTTAAAGCGACTATTATCCTTACCAAAGGCTACGAGCCTTCAAACGCGCTCAAACTGGAATTGCAGGAACATGTGAAGAAGACCACGGCGCCGTATAAGTATCCGCGTATCATCGAGTTTGTCGCGGAATTGCCGAAAACCATCAGTGGCAAAATACGGCGCGTACAGATTAGAGAAGAAGAAAAATATGTCTAAACCGGGGGTTTCCGGGTCTCCATACTGGTCGAGAGCGTCAAAAACCGCTTTTACTAATTTCTCTCTTGCATGATCCACAGTTTTCCCCACTGGAACCGGGTCATGTAATTCTATGAAACACAAAATGCGGGCGCTCTTCGCGCATGGGTGAGCGAGGGACTCGCCGGTAGGAAGGGGAGTACTCACTAAGGACCCGCGCAGAAATAACATGACATTTTGATCGTGTTATTTCATTATTGCGTAAGTAATGATAATAAAGAATCCCCGCCGCAGAGGGCTAAACTTGACCTACAATTTTCACGCATTCATGCAATACTCCTAGGGAAACCAATATCTCTGGGAGGGAGGCATGGCGCAGGAGAAGAGTTTTGACCTGAAAGAAGAATTCGCGGGGGTGGATTTTCATTCCATCCGTCTTGAACAACGGTTTGTCAGGGCTATGGAAACTTTGATGCGGCGGCCGGATAAATCAATCTGGGGAGCGGGCGAAAACCGGGCCGAGGCCGAGGCCGTTTGCCGGATGCTGGGAGACGAGGGCTTTGACCGGGGGGAAATCATCAGGGCGCGCCGGGAGGCGGCGATAGGGCGCGCGGCTGGACATGGCGGCGCGATCCTCCCGGCGCGGGATGCCGCGGGGGTGAACTGCCACACCCGCCTGAAGACGGAGGGGATGGGGCGTATCGGCGACAAGGCGCCGGGGGTCGATGTCCACAGCCGTCTGGCGGCGGCCGCCGACGGGCTGGTTTTGGGGGTTTTGGACCAGTCGGGTTATAACCGGGCGGAGACCAAAGACGAGCCGGCGAGCCGCGAGGTCGAGAAGGTGCGGCCGATAGAGGAGGAAGAGGGTTTTCGGCGGACGGAAACCCTGGAGAGGGGTACGGCGGCAATTCCTGAAGGGGTCAAGGCGATTGCCGTCTGTGACCGGGAAGGGGATATGGCGGACTAAAGTCCGAATTACATCCCCGCAAGCGGCGCGGAATACGACCTGTTCCTGGGGAACATCGTCAACTATGTTGATCTGAAAACCGGCGGAGACGCCCCCGCGTGGGATCACATCCCTCAGGCGTCCCGCAAGGAACTGCATGACGCGCAAGACGCCTGGACCGCGGCCTACGAGCCGGTAAAAGTTCCCCACACCCCGGCGCAGACTGCGGAAAAAAACCGCGTCCGCAAGACATCCCAGAAGACCCTTGAGGAATTCGTGAACCGGTTCCTCCGCTACCCGCCGGCAACCGACGAGGATCGGGACAGCATGGGCGTCCACAACAAGAAAACCAGCCGCAGCCCCGCGCCGGTTCCCACCACGAGCCCGCAGCTCACCGTCGACACCGGCGCCCGCCGCCGCCTCATCATCCACTACAAGGACGAAAAGAGCGCGCGCCGGGGCAAGCCCGATGGCGTCCACGGCATTGAGGCGCGCTGGGAAATCATGAACCACGCGCCTGCGAGCGTCAATGATCTGACCCATTCCTCGTTCGACACGAACCCGCCCCTGGCCCTGGAGTTCGACGAGCGGGACCGGGGCAAGCGCGTCTATATGTCGGGTTGCTGGGAAATCGAGCGGGAAGGGGAGAAGCGCCCTTCGGGCGCGATTGTGGACGCGGTGATACCGTAATGAGGCGCGAAGCGTGAGCCGGCGAGCCCGCGCCTGAAGGCTGACCGTAACCAACTGGGCGCGGGGCGATTCCGCAGAAGAATTCGCGCCCGGGCAGAAGCTCCGGCGACTTGCCCCGGAGCGGAATCGCTTGGGCTGGGAACGGAATAAGGGCGGAAGATGAAGATTGCGCGGGCCGCGCGCGGGACAAGGGGGGCGGGCGGGGAAACCCCGCCCAATGCGGACTGCGGCGCGGCGCCGGAAGGCTCCCCCAGGTGTGGGGACGCCCGCGCCGGACCCGCGTCAAGGGGGGATTCGCGCCGCGCCTCACGTCGCGTCAGTCGACGTAGACTATGGTTCCCAGGCCTTTCAAATGCTCCGGCGTCCCGTCGCCGAATCTGATCGGGAAGTAGCTCCCCATGCCTACGCCCCCGCCGGTGGCGTTTCCCGCTCCGTCCAACTAGGGCTGGTCGTCCGGGGTGTTATACAGCCCGTTCTTGATGGTCCAGGTCCTTCCTCCAAAAGACTTCGGGGCGCCAAACGCCCGGTATTTCATTTCAAACCGGATCAACCCGTCCACATGCTTTTGCGGGAGAGGGATGAACGTCTGGGTCTCGCTGTTGTAGTTGAGACCAGCCAATACAGGCGTAGCTAGTGTATACGTATGCCGATTATCATCTAAGACAGAGAAAGTGGCAAGCAGCTTAGTTGTGAAGTCCATAGGGCTAAACCAATCGTAGATATACCGGGGCTGCAAGCGGATCACCGGCTCACTGTCAAAGGTGATCTTCGTATTAGCGCCGAAGGGGAGGGCGCCCGTCGTCATGGCGTCAGCCAGAATTAACGGCGTAAATCCGTCAAGCTCAAGACATACGCAAAATATAAAATAGAGACTCGCGACAGCCTCAGCCTTCAGGTGAATATACCGGTGTTCTATGGAGCCAGAGGCTGCGGCCGGCGGCGGCCCGTTACCATCCATCGCATACATATCCATAACCTGTATGGAGAAGTCACCAGCATCCCCGGCTAGTACTGCTGGCTGTACTTGCAAGTCTTGCAACGCAAGATTCGTGTCCCACTGGGGCGGGAAAGCCGCGACCTCTATCGCAATCACGTTCGCTTTGCCGGCTTCAATATTCACGGGTCCCTTGCCGGCGTCCTTATCATCGGCGCTGTTGTTCCTTCCTAAATACCCGCCTCCCACAAGGATTCGGCCAATCCCGGCCAGGAGCAGAACCTCGTAAGGCCCGCCGACGGGAACCGCCACGCTTATATACCCTTGGCCGGCGGTCCCCTCGCCCCGGTAGTACAGGTCGTTAGCCGGGCTAGGGTCGCCAATCTTCCTGAACACCGCCTCGTAGGAATCCACGAAATGCTCCACGGCGTCAGGGCTTATGGACCTGGCGGCGCTTTGGCTTTTCTGGGGCAGCTTCACCTTCACCGCGACCACATCCCCGTTGTTATAGCCGATTTCAGGCGCTACGTTTTCAGACGCTTCGGGGGGGGGGGGGGGGATTGCCGAGCCAGCCGTCGCCGCAGGAGACCAAGGCCGCCAGAGCCGCCGCCGCGACAAGGACGATGTGAAAACGCCCCGCCTTCGCTTCAATGTGTTGCATAACACGCTCCTTAAAAAAAACAGTCTCTCTCCGCAAGAAGAGGGTTTTCGCCCGGCGGACCCAAACCTAGGGATCGCCTGGCGTCCGCGCCTAACGCATAGGGCGGAATTCTTATATAGCATAGTATAGCATAGAATGTATGAATGCAAGCCAGTTTCTATCGAAAATTTGTATAAATTTTTACGAGGGGCTTTGGCGGGGCGCGTCCGGCGGGGCGCGGCGGAGCGGTTAGCCTTTAGGCGCGGGCTTGCCGCCGGGCTGATTGCCCGGCTTGCCCTGCAAAGGTTCCGCTTCTTCCCATCCCGCTATTCCCACGGCGGCGGCGCCCACGCCCGCGGACATTGATACCCGCGCCGCGTATGGCTCTCAAAGTTCCAGAGATGTATCGCCGCGTTCCTATCACGGTCATGCTGAGTCCCGCGCCGCGGACACGCCCGACGCGAAGCGCTTGCAAGGCTGTTGGGGGCGATCCTCCTCGCCCCCAGGTTTCCACAGCAAGCGCGGCCATCAGGTTTGCGGCCCCTGCCGGCCGCAAGGGAAAGGGCCGCGCCCTCTTCCCGTTACCGGCGCCTTCCTTTCATTTGTTGTTGATATCCCGCGCTTTTTGTAGTATATTAACGCTATGACGTTGACCCAATATGAGGCGTGGTATTCATCTCATTTCCATAGAACTAGTTCGGCGCTGACAGCTTTCTCTTTTATTATCGCGGATTTTTTTGGCGTTATGCTTTCCTTTGGCGCCGGATTTTTTCTGGTCAATCTCTATGACATGTCGCTCATCAAATTTAGATCGTTTGTGATGTACGCGCCTTATTTGCCGGCTTTTGTCCTTTTGTTTTGGATAAACGGGTTGTATCCGGGCATTGCGCTTGCGCCGGCTGAGGAACTGCGCTCGTTTGGACTGGGGTCTATTATCGCGCATGGGGGCATCATCTTCTCCCGTTTCATTGAAGACGGGGAATTCGACGCGATTTCGGTCGCGTTTATCCTCAGTTTTGTATGTTCGTGTTTTATACTTTTATTGTGCCGTTCTTGTATGCGAAGCGTGATGAGCAAGGCAAAGTTGGGAGGCATTCCCGCGGTGATATACGGGAACGGCCGCATGGCCCATCTTGTCATTGATCGGCTCTTTAAAAGAAGGTACGCGGGGTATGCGCCAGCCCTCGTTTTGGATGACGACAAAGCGGGAATCGACATGTACGCGGGCGTTCCGGTTATTCATGACATCAGCATTGGCGGCGCCATCGTACAAAAATTCAAAATCAGGATGGCTATTATTGCCATGCCTTTGGCGAACATCGAAGAAATCGCCCATTTGCTCAATAAATCGCTTTCAGCGTTTAGGTATACGGTCATTGTGCCGGACTTCTTCAATATCGCCAATATTTGGATGAAAGTGCGCGATTTTGACGGCATACTTGGGTTTGTTACCAGTCATAAACTGAAGATGTTTTGGAACTTGGGCGTGAAAAGAATCATAGACGTGGCGTTGACGCTCATAGGGGGAGCGATTATACTGCCATTCCTGCTTCTCATTGCGGCGCTGATTAAGCTCTCTTCCCCGGGTCCCGTTCTCTATGGACACACGCGGGTTGGTCAGAACGGCAAGCTTTTCACCGCCTGGAAATTCCGTTCCATGAAAGCGGATGCCAAAGAGCAATTGCAAAAACTCCTCGATTCCGCTCCCGCGATTCGGGAGGAGTGGGAGTTGAATCATAAGTTAAAAGACGATCCGAGGGTGACTGCTGTTGGGAAAATACTGAGGAAATTCAGCCTTGATGAATTTCCCCAACTCATCAATGTGTTGAAAGGGGAGATGAGCCTTGTGGGCCCGCGCCCTATCGTTGAAGCGGAAGCGGCGAAATACGGAGAGGATTTTGAGCGCATTTTTTCGGTAAAGCCTGGTATGACCGGGTTGTGGCAGGTTTCAGGACGCTCGGACACGGACTATGCCGAACGGGTGGCGTATGACACATATTATATGCAAAGCTGGTCCATTTGGCTTGACGTGTGGATTTTGTATAAAACCATTGGAGTCGTCCTCCGGGGCAAAGGAGCGTATTAATGTTTTTTCTTGGGAAAAACAGGGGAGCGGGCGGTTTTTGTTTCGTCCTGTGGATATTCATCATGGCGGAGCCGGGGTTTGGGCAAGCCCGCTCATTTAATGATGTTTTTCCAGAATTAGATGAAGAAAAAAAACAAATCGTTTTATCGGCTGGCAGTTTTGTCGCCGCTGGAAAAGAGCTTCCGTTGCAGCGCGTTGTTCCGGCGGGGTACGAGCTTGCCGTTCAGCAGGCCATTCTCAAAAACGCCTATATAACGGAAAGCATCGCGTTTATTCCGTCTAAAAAGGTGACGATTCTCACTATCTACAACGCCATTCAGAATATCCGGGGCATAAAAGGCATCCTCTATCATTCGGCGACAAAAAACGCTGATGTTCCGCTTTTTGAAGACGCGACCCGCATTAAAAGCGCCAGAGATACGTCCGCGCTTCCTGATCCGCCGCGAGCGTCCGCAACGCCCGATGCGGAGACATGGTACGTACGGCTGAAAGACGCCAATTTTGGCAATTCCTATTACCGCGTTGACATTGCCGCCAACAACAGGGCGATTATATGTACGCTCGCAAATTTTAGGGATATTTCTTTTTTATTTGTACCGGTCATCAAGAAAGAGAAGTTTATCGCCCAGTTCTATTTTGAGCCGGTCGTCAGCGGGCTTGTTATTTACAGCGCCGCAAGCGCGGATGTAAGTGATTTTCTCGCATCAAGAATCCATGTGCCTTCGGCGGTGCAGAAGCGGCTTGAGGTGATCAAGCGGTGGGTGATTGACGGGCTTGGAACAGAATAGCCTGTGGACGTGGCGGACGTTGTCCGGCGGACTTCGTCCGTGAAAAAAATGACAAAAGAAGGATATATGGTGAGAGTAACTTTTCCAGACAATACGGCGCTTCCCTGCGAATTCGGCGCGAAGATTGAAAGCGTCGCCGGATATTTCGGCGAGCGAAAAGCAGGAGCGGAACTTATGGCGGTACGGGTGAACAATGAAATCCTCCCGCTTTCCGCGCCGCTTGTGGTGAACGCCCGCCTTGAGCCGGTAACCCGTGACAGCGTGGAAGGGATGGTCATTTACCGGCGTTCTTTGGCCTTCCTGCTCGCCTTGTCCGCGCGCGCCCTCTTTTCCGAAGAGCGGCTTTCCATAGGACATTCGCTCGGCAGGAGTTACTACTACACGTTTGCTGATGGAAAGGTTCCTTCCGCACAGGAAATCGAGGGCTTAAAAAATGGCATGAAGGTGTTGGTGAAAAAAAACCTCCCCATTGATTTCCATTATCTTGCCTATGCGGAGGCGATGGAGATTTTTGCCAACAATAAACAGTACGAGACGAGTCTGCTTTTGGAACAGCGCAGCGAATCAAATGTGCCGGTGAACGAGTGCGACGGATGGACAGACCTCTATATTGGCCCCCTTGCGCCGGGAACCGGTCTTCTCACCGCCTTTGATCTTATGAAATATCAAGACGGCTTTCTGCTCAGGTTTCCGGGAACCGGCAAAGGCAATGAAATTGGCGAGTTTGAGGATCATCCGGTGATATTTTCCGTATACCGCGAACATAAAAATTGGGGGCGCGTTATAGGCGTCAACGTGGTCGGACACCTCAACAAACTGGTTGCGGAGCGTACCGTCAAGGACTACATCGGGGTTGCGGAGGCGTTTCAGGCAAAGAAACTCGCTGAGATAGCGGACAAGATTTATGCGAAGCGGGACACGGTCAAGGCGGTGTTTATAGCGGGGCCGTCGAGTTCCGGCAAGACTACGACGGCAAAGCGTCTTTCCATTCAGTTGAAGGCGCTGGGCATTGAACCTATCGCGGTCAGCCTTGACGATTACTATATAAACGCGGACAAAACGCCCCGTGATGAGAATGGCCAGCCTGATTTTGAGCGTCTTGAGGCGCTTGACGTGCCGCACTTAAACAAGCAGCTTCTTTCCCTTTTCAAGGGAGAAGAGATAACCTTGCCTGTGTACGATTTCAAGACGGGCAGGCGCCGGGAGTCAGGCGGAAAATCCATCAGACTGGGGGAAAAGTCCATGCTGATTGTCGAAGGCATCCACGGCTTGAATGACGCCCTCACCCCGCTTGTTGATAAAAGCGTCAAGTTCAAGCTCTATGTTTCCGCGCTTACCCAACTGAATCTTGACGGACACAACCGCATTCCCACAAGCGACAACCGGCTTATCAGGCGCATGGTGCGCGATTACCAGTTCAGAGGCGCCAGCGCGGCGAAGACGATCCACATGTGGAGCAATGTACAACAGGGCGAGAGGAAGCACATTTTTCCGTTCCAGAATTTTGCGGACGCGGCGTTTAACTCGGCGCTTGACTATGAGCTTGGGGCGCTCAAGGTCTACGCGGAGCCGCTTTTGCGTTCCATAAAACCCAATCTCCGCAGCTATGCGGAGGCGGTGCGGCTCCGCTCATTTCTGGAAAACTTCGCCGCCATCCCGCCCCAGTATGTGCCCGGGCAGAGCATCTTGCGCGAATTTATCGGGGAGAGCGAGTTTAAGTATTGATGTATCCGTCTTATGGGACGCCGCATCAGGACGCATTTAAAAGTCTCTTGACAAATATTTAAAAATTTGCTATCTTTACTGCATACGGTGGATGTAGCTCAGGGGTAGAGTCCCAGATTGTGGATCTGGTCGTCGCGGGTTCGAACCCCGTCATCCACCCTCTTTTCCCCCTAATGTTGTCGGCGCCGCAACGGGTTGATGCGTTGGATATTCAATCATCATATCCCCTAACACTTGTTTTGCCAATGATGTGAAATACCGGACGCTTACATTTTTGCCTTGCAGGGCGCGGAGGTGCTTTGCGGCGGTTTCGTCGGAATATGCGTAGAGGGGATACACCTTGAAATTGGTGTAGCCTTTCTCGTAATGGGTGACGAGCGGCAGTACGCCCGCGCTTTCAATGGAAATCGCCCCTTCATGTTTTTTTATCTTCAGCGTCAACATGCCGCCGAGCAGGGTGGGGCTTTCCGCTTGAGCTGAAAGAAAATTGCCGAGCGAGTAAACGCAGAAAGTCGTGTTGCCCTCTTTCCCGGTAAGGAATACGGCTGGTTCAAGCACATGAGGATGATGGCCTATGATGACGTCGGCTTTATGATCCGCAAGCAGTTGGGCGAGCCGCTCCTGTTCTTTGTTCTGCTGGAGCCGGTATTCCTCGCCCCAGTGCATGGAAACAATAAGCAAATCGCAGTTTGGCCTCAACGCATCAAGGTCTTTTGCAATACGCTGGTCGTTGATGAGAGGAACCAGATACGGCTTGGATTTTGGAATGGGAAGCCCGTTGGTTCCATAGGTGTAGGAGAGAAAGCCTATCTTGATATTGTTTTTTTCGATGATCACCGGGTTGCCTGACGCTTCTTCCGATCTATGAACGCCCAAACAGACGATTTCCGGATATTTATCCCAGAAATCCATAGTGGCGAAAACGGCTTTTTCGCCCTTATCCATGATGTGATTCGTGGCGTGGTTCACCACATTGAAGCCGGCTGCGACGAGCGCGCCGCCGACGATTTGGGGCGTGTTGAATTGGGGATAGCCTGAATACCCAAAGTCCTGTCCGGCAAGCGCGGTCTCCTGATTTACAAACGCAATGTCAACGTTTTCTATAAGAGGCGCTATCTCGGAATAAAACTCTGACGGATCAACGGGGTCTTGTTTGGTGATGAGCGTAATCATGGGATCATGGTAAAGGTTGTCTCCCACCGCTACAATGGTAAGATAGTCCGCTTCCGGCGGAATGGGGCTTGTGTCAAGGGATCCTTTTTCGTCGTCCGGAATGGAGGGCGTGGTTTCGGACGACGGCTCTGTTGGGGGTCGCTTTTCTTCCGGCGGCCTCTCGCCGAGCGGTTTTTGGGTGGCGCACGAGACCGCGAATGCAAAGACGCATACGCTTAACGCGCAACGGGTGAAAAAAGAAAAGCGGATGGAGCGGCGCGTTTTTCGCTTTTTTTGCGCCGCTTTGGAACCCGCTTTGAAACAGTCCGTGTAATGCATCATATATCCTTTTTTTGTTTTTCTTTTCTGGGTCCGAAAGTTTTTTCGGATGCTCAGTCTCGAATTTGCGCGACATAAACCCGCCCAATCGCCGGGAGGGATAGCGGGAAACGCGGCTGCCCGAAGCTGTTGCCGATATACGCGCCCTGTGGGACGACTTGCAAACGGCTCATGGAAGCGTCGTATAGAAGTCCTGTAACGCGCTTTGCTATGACGGCTGAAAAACCGCTCCAAAGTCCGCTGTGGATTCTACCGCCCGTCTTCCTGGGCGAGCGTCCGCTTTATTTGTTCCAGCGTGTAGCCTTGTTCCAGAAGCTCAATCACCCGTCGCTCGCCGAGTTGCATGCCTCTCCGCTCGCCTTCCCGCAAGTAATCCTGCCAATGGGTTCTCAACCGCTCCCTCAACTCCATTTTCGCCTCCTCAAATTCAGGATAAAAACTATACAATTCCTCATACATTTGCCCCACTCGCTCCAGTAGCATCGCCGCGTCTCCCACGCTCAAGCGCCCGTCCCTCCGCCCGGCGGCCAAGAAACCTTCCATCTCCCGCAACATCCCTTTCATCTCGCCCGCCAACTCTCTCCGCCGCTCCACGTCCGCATCGGCTTTCCTCGCCTCCCTGCGGAACTTCAACAGACAGAACGGGAACAGCAACGCCATCCCCCGCCGGTCGAGCGCCTCAAGGCTCTGATCCAACACCTTCAGCGCATCCACTTTATAGTCATGCGTGGTTTTGTCAGGAAAAACAAGCCGCACCGCCACTGTGTCCGGCGTCCTCCGGGTCGTCTCCCAATAAACAATTCGCGCGGCCGGCATGGTCAGCGTGGTGACGCTCCCGGCTGTCTGTTTAGTCTGTACGGCGTGAGCGAACCCGTACTGAAAAACGCGCAGGGCTATGCTCTCGTCGTCGTTGATCTGCGCCTCTATTAAAAAAGCGTCTCCGGCAATCGTAACCACCATATCCGAAATGATTTTCTCAAGCCGATCCGCCTGCTCGTTGACGCTCTCGGTGGTGGCGAACGTCACTTCGCTGTCCGGCGGGTAGTTTTTGTCGAACAGCCCATTGATGAAGCGCACCAAGGCGGCGGGGCTCGCCTCTTTCAAAATCAGTTTGAACATCAAATCGAATAATTGAAGCGTCTCCCGCTCCCTGTTGTCGGCCATGCGAATTCCCTTTATGTACCAATAATAATACCACAAAAAAAACAAGCTTGGCAATAAATCGCATAAATTTTATAGACTGCGCATTCACCGCCGTCAGCCGGTCGACTCCTCCAGCGGAGGCTCATTGAAACTTCACAAAGTTTATCGTGACAACCTCACGAGCCTCGCGCCTGCGCGCCGCTGGAACCGTGTGGCGGTGTGCTAATGATGCTTCCAGTATGCCCGCGTTTCACCAAGATATAATTCAACGAAAAATACATCTGCTAAAGTGGACAACCTGGCGGATATACGGGGCGGTATAATTGCGTATAAAACGCGAACATGCGTTCAGCGAACATGCGTTCGGGTTGGTTTTGGGAAAGCCTCAATTTACATAACCCGCGCCCCAAGCAGGTTCAGAAACCCCGGATAGGTGACATCGGCGGATTCGGCGCCGCGTATCTCAAGATCGCCCGCAACGCCCAATCCCATCGCCGCTAACGCCATCACCACCCGATGATCCCCGTGACCGTCAACCGCGCCGCCGGACGGCGCTCTTGGCGGCGTGTCGCCCCGGATGACAAGACCGTCAGGCATTTCCCTGCACTGGACGCCGAACTTGCCGAGTTCTTGCGCCATGACCGCGATCCGATCCGTTTCTTTGATGCGCGCGTGAGCCACATTGGTCAGGCAGGTCTCGCCTTCGGCGAAAGCCGCAAGCGCGGCCATGACAGGCAGCAAGTCGGGTGTGGCGTTAAGATCAAAGACGCCGGCGTTCAATTTTTTCGCGCTTCCGTTTCTAGAAACCGCGACTTCCCAATCGCCGGACATTCCCTTGGTTCGCTTCCATGCGACCGAAACGCCCATGCGGGCGATCATGTCGAAGAACGTCTTGTCTCCCTGGGTGTCATGGGGATCGAGCCCCAGCAGCGTGACGGATCCGCCGCTGATGATCGCCGCCGCGGCCGGAAACGCGGCTGAGGAGAAATCCGCGGGAACGCTCCCATTCATGGGCTTGTAAACCGCGCCGCCCGGTATACGGAAATGGGAATAATCCGCGTTTTTTTCGTATGGTACGCCTTGGGCGTCAAGGTAGGAGAGCGTCATGTCGATGTAGGGCTTTTCATTGAGAAGGGGAACATCAATACTGGTGACGCGGCCTTTTTGCGCAAGCGGCGCGGCTAAAAGCAAGGCGGAAAGGTACTGGCTTGTGGGACACTCGATCCGGCATGTTCCGCCCTTCCATGGGCCCCGCACCATTATAGGTATGCAGCCGTTAGCCGCCGATGTTACCGCAGCCCCAAGCGACTCCAAGGCGGACAGGAGATTCGCCGCGCTTCGCCGCGCGATCTGTTCATCGCCGGTGAAGGCGCGGGGCGTGGCGCCGAGCGCGGCTATGGCGAGCGCCAGAAACAACGTGGTGCCGGAATTGCCCACGTCCAGAACCGCGTCTTGCGGCGCGGAGCGATTGCTGGCGAATGAAAAGCCGGTTGTGGAACGGGCTGCTGTACCTTGGACGATCCAGCGTTCCGGTTTTTCCAGTATATTCGCGCCAAGCGCCTTGCATACGGCAAGGCAGGAACGGGCATCCAAGGAATAGAGCGGACGCTCAATGCGTGAAACGCCGTCCGCCAATGAGGCGACAAGCAGCCGCCGTATGGTATGAGACTTTGACGCCGGTACGCGAACGACGCCGGAAAATGTATGCGGGATGATAAGGGCTTGCACAGAGGAATCATAGCATGAAAACAGGAAAGAAGGAAGGGGCCGCCGGATTTAGGCGGGATGCGGACAGACCGCGTTATATAACGCCGAGAGACACGAGTCCGTTGTAAATGAGTTGAACCGCAAACCCTGCGAGGATAAGCCCCATTATTTTTTCCATGACCGCTATGCCCATGACCCCAAGAACACGGAGGATTAAGGCGCTTGATCTGAGAACCGCGAACATGCACAGAAGTCCAATGAGCAGGGCGGGGAGCAATGTCAGCGCGGTGGACAACCACGGGTTGTCGCCGGATGCGTAAGTCATTATCACGGTGAGCAGTCCAGGTCCCGCAATCATGGGGATAGCCAGAGGGAAGAGGGCGACAAAACTGGCGCGCGTTTCTTCTTCTTTGGAGGGCGGCGGACGGTTCGTTCCGGGTTTGCTGTAGATCATGCCAAACGCGATGAGAAAGAAGAGAATGCCTCCTGATATGTAAAACGCGCCCGGTTTGATGCCGAAAAAGTCAAGGATGAATTTTCCGGCCACAAGGAATACGCCTAACACCAGTCCCGCAAGCAGAATGGCTTCTGTTATAATGCGATTGCGCGTCTTTATATCGTATGAGGATGTGATCGATAGAAAAGGCGGAATAATCCCGATGGGATCCATCACCAACAGAATGGTGAGAAGAATCTGAAAAAAACCATGTTCCATATACGCCTGCCTGTGTTCGCTCGCTGCGGTTTTTATTTTTTTACTTGAGGCTGTTCCAAAACTTCAGCGCTTGGAACAGCTTCTTATCCTATCCTAACCAATCGGGTTTTGGTACAAACTCGCTTTATAAAATGCGATCCCCCGCCGCGCTGAAGGATGGAGAGGGATGTTTTGCCGCTCATGCCTGCCGCCCTGTTTAGGGCCGCCCATTGAGGGCGCGTTCCGCTTACGCCGTGCGCCGCAACCGCGCCTGCTCAATATCGCAACTGAAAAGCTCCCGCAGATCGTTCAAGCCGAGCGCCATCAGCGCCATGCGGTCGATGCCTATGCCCCACGCCGCGACAGGCGTATGCACGCCGAGCGACGCCGTAACTTCCGGGCGAAAGATGCCTGAGCCGCCAAGCTCAAACCAGCCGAGCGTAGGATGTTTGATATGCACTTCCACCGAAGGCTCCGTGAAGGGGAAATAGCCCGGCGCATATTTCACCTCTTTCGCGCCGGCGACCTCAACGGCGAACATTTCAAGAAAGCCAAGCAGGGTGCGGAGGTTCACCTCGTCGCCCAACACTATGCCTTCGGTTTGATAGAAGTCGGACAGATGAGTCGCGTCCACACGGTCGTAGCGGAAACACCGGAGCATTCCAAAGTACTTGCCCGGAATCTTCGCGTGGGGCAGGGTTTTCGCGGACATGACGGTTCCTTGACTGCGGAGTATGAGCCGTTTGGTGAACTCGCGGTCAAAGGCGTAGCTCCAGCCCCGGCTGCCCGTATCGCCGCCGTTTTCGTGCGCCGCCGCGACCTGCGAAAGCCACGGCTCCTCAATACATCGCGCGTAGTGCGGTTCGGTGATGCGGTACACGTCATGGATGTCCCGCGCCGAATGGAATTGAGGCATAAAAAGCGCGTCCGAATTCCAAAATTCGGTCTCCACGAGGGGCCCGTCAAATTCCTCAAAACCCAGTGACACGAGTTTGTCCTTCACGTCCTCAAGGAATTTCGCATAGGGATTCACGCGTCCCGGTATAAGGCGAGTGGGCGGCACATGCACGTTGTAAGCGCGGAACGTCGCAGTTTTCCACGCGCCGGTTTCAAGCATGTCCGGCGTGAGGGCGCCGGTTTCCTCTCCGGTAAGCCCGGCTCGCTCAAGAGCCGCGGCGACGGCGTCTCGTTCTTCGGAAAAGCCGAAAACAACGGTTTCGCGGTCGAATTCGCGGAACGCCGCGCCGCTTGCGCCGCGTTTTTTCGCAATGCCGGCGACAGCCGCCCTCTCTTCGGCGGAAAGCCCCGTAGCCGCAATGACGCCGCTTTCCGCGGCTTTGTCGAGTAGCCTGCGGATGAGCGCGAGGCGTTCCGCAGCCGCGCCAGAGGCGGGGCGTCCGTTTTGCGACTTGTCCCCAGGATAGGCGTACGCGATCCGCTTGTCGTCGCCCATAGCGAGAACGCCCAGTTTGGAAAGCGACCCAAACGCGCTGCCCGCGTCTTTATTGTCAAGGCGCAACGTAGCGGCGATTTCAGGCAGGCTCATGCCCTGTTGTATCCTGACCAGTTCTATGATCCGCTCTTCGGGCGTCCCCTGTTCCTTCCATCGCTTGCCCAAATCGGTCAATTCAAAAAACACGGCGGTCTCACGGCGAATTTCCCGCGCCAAGCCTTTGCCTGCAAGCCAGGAAAGCGCCTGATTGCCGTTTCCGCTCTTAAGATTGAGGTCTTTCTCAACCTTGTCAACAAACAGTTCATCGCCTTTCTTATAAAAGAGAATGATCTTCATCTCCAGCGGGTGAAGGTTTTTTATCGCCGCATCAGCCGCTGTTGTCGTGTCAGTATTCATACTATCTCCAGCGCTTCTAATAATAGCAGATTTTTATGGCGGATGCAAGGCGGCGCGGCGCCTCATTGAAAAAGCGCGCCAGAAAAGACCACGCCTCAGCCGGACGTCGAAAAGACCACGTCGAATGGCTCGTAAACGCCGAAATCGCCGGCCTTGATTGGGAGAAGCCCCAAAATCTGCCTCCCCGTGAAATGCTGACGGAAGGACTGCTGGCGGCCGCCTTGCAGGATGCGCCCACGCATATCACAAAATTCCACCGCGAACTGTTGACCTCGCTTTCTGCGTCAAGGCTGCGGGCAACGGTTGGGAGATTGTAAAATATTTACCCGCCAGACTCAAAACCGGAGCGCAGGGCGCGGAAGTCTGCCGCGCCGCCCTGGAATCGCTGGAAAAGACAAAACACATTGCAGGCTATGGAGGGTTTGGGCGCAAGCCTTGTCCCGCCTTTTTTCAGCAGGCGGGAGCCGTCCGCATCGGCTCGGCGCGAACTTTTTTATGCATGGCGGCGGACAGGTTTTGGTGTCCGTCGCCTGCCCGTGCCACGACACCAAGTCGTTTTTTGAACAGGCCGGTTCCGGTATGCAGGCGTACCGGGAAGGTTGCAACTGCCTGAACTCGCGGGTTATCAACAACCTGGGCTTTGTCCTCTACGCAAGGGAAACGGAAGTTTCCTTCTGCTGGCAGGTAAAAATTGGCGGTTTCCCCAAAAATGGCCGCTTCGCGCCCTTGCTATAACCCTTCAGGACGCCGCGCCACGATTACACGCATATTGTAAAGAATGAAATTATCAGAGGTTATTCATAAATTTTTTAAATTAGAGTTGACATAAATCGTATTGTGTGGTATATTACTTTCAATCTTGCCCTTGTAGCTCAGTCGGCAGAGCATATCCATGGTAAGGATAAGGTCAACGGTTCGATTCCGTTCGAGGGCTTGTTGATAGTATGAAAGGAATCTCCGAAAGCGTCAACCGGATGGGGCGGCGGTGATTTCCACTATAACTGGAGGAAGGTATGGCGACAAAGAAAACGGCGATTGAACTTATTGCGCTTCAGTGCAGCGAATGTAAACGGAAGAATTATACAACTAAAAAAAACAGACGGAATTCTCAGGAAAAATTTGAATTCAGCAAGTATTGTCCTTTCGACCGTAAGCACACCATTCATAAGGAAACAAAAATCAAGTGAGGTTGTTTCAAAGTCCGGTAGTTTTGGAACAGTTTCAAACAATTGGCTTCTAAAATTTGTAGTTTGAAAGTTTTTCAGATGAGTTTTGTCTGAAATTTTTCTAGGCCAGTAGCTCTAATGGTAGAGCGTCGGTCTCCAAAACCGAATGTTGTGGGTTCGAGTCCTACCTGGCCTGTTCGCGCCTTCAAGTGTCCGCGTGGATACAAGTTCTTGCTCTTTGCAAGGATTGAAACTGAAAAGAGGTTCCCATGGAAACGACAAAGAAAAAAGAAAATAAACTCGTTGCTTTTGCAAAAGAATCTTACGCGGAGCTCCGCAAGGTGGTATGGCCCAGCAAAGAAGACGTGATCAGTTCCGTGAAGGTTGTCATTATTTCAACTGTTATTATTGCGGGCGTATTGGGATTGATTGATGTGCTGTTGCTTCTCGGCGTACAGGCGATATTTTAATAATTTTCATATATATGTGGTTAGCGTGGAGCCAAAGAAGTCGCTCTGGTTGCCATAAGGCGGACCGGCGGCGGCTTGCGGCTAAAAAAAAAGGACAAACATGGCTACAGGTTGGTATATCCTTCATGTCTACTTTGGATTTGAACGTAGAATAGAAAAAACTATCCGTATGATGATTGATTCCGGGGAGCTTGACAAGAACATCGTTCGGGATGTCAAAACCCCTTCTGAAACTACGGTGGAAATCAAGGATGGGAAGAAGCGCACTCAAACTCGGCTGATACTTCCAGGCTATATGCTGATTGAATTGGATCTTCCTGATGATAATTGGAAGACTACATGTCAAAAGATACGGCAAATTCAGGGCGTCACCGGTTTTGTTGGAACCCCTGTCGCGAAAAAGCCCCAGCCTCTGCCCTCAGAGGAGGCGCGTTCCATCCTACAGAAGTCCGGCGACATCAAAGGAGAGCGCTTCGTCCACGCCCGCCAGTCGTTTTCCGAAGGCGAACAGGTCAAGATCGTTGACGGACCCTTTGAATCGTTTACCGGCGTTATTGAAGAGATCGATTCGGCGCGGAACAAACTCAAGGTTATGGTGGGCATCTTCGGCAGAAATACGCCGGTTGAAGTGGATTTGTTGCAAGTGGAAAAGGTGTAAGCAGGGGAGACTGGTTGGCGGGATCATCGTATGATCTGCGCTTTCTCCCTTTTTATAGAAAAGTAGGAGAGGGGGCGTACGCTCCCTCGCCAGATGTGAAAAATCGCAAGCCTGCAAACTATCACATCACACTACAAAGGAGAATATATGGCAAAGAAAAAAATTGCCGCCCTGATTAAGTTGCAATGCCCTGCTGGTAAAGCGACGCCCGCTCCGCCCGTAGGTCCTGCGCTTGGTCCGCATGGGGTAAGCGCTCCTCAGTTTGTCCAGCAGTTCAACGACAGGACAAAGTCTATGGAGGCTGGTCTTGTAATACCGGTGGTTATCACAGTGTATACGGACAAGACATTTACTTTTATTCTCAAGACGCCGCCCGCGTCGGTGTTGATCAAGAAGGCGGTGGGAATTGAGAAGGGGTCGCATGAGCCGCACAAATCCAAGGTTGGCAAACTTTCCAAGGCGAAATTGGAAGAAATCGCCAAGATGAAGGCGCCTGACTTGTCGGCGACAGAGCTTGAAGGCGCGAAAAAGATCATAGCGGGTACCGCCCGTTCCATGGGCGTTGAGGTGGAAAAATGAAGCGTGGCAAAAAATACCGCGAGGCGGTCAGAAAATACGATCCTGCGACAATTTATGAACCGAAAGCCGCGTTTGATCTGATTAAAACAATGACATTCGCCGCATTTGACGAGACCATTGATCTTTCGGTAAAGCTCCGCCTGAAGAAGAGCCAGTCTGTGCGCGATACGGTGGTGCTTCCCCATCAGTTTAAGACTGAAAAGCGAGTGCTGGTGTTCTGCAAACCCGAAAAGGAAACCGAGGCGAAGGAAGCGGGCGCATCTTATGTCGGCGCCGACGACCTTATCGAAAAGGTGAAGGGCGGCTGGCTTGATTTTGATGTCGCGGTCGCCACGCCGGACATGATGAAAGACGTCGGCAAGCTCGGCATGGTGCTGGGGCGCCGCGGGCTTATGCCTAATCCCAAGACCGGAACCGTCACCTTTGATCTCAAAGGAGCGCTCGCGGAGCTTAAAAAGGGACGCACCGAATTCCGTGCGGACAAAACCGGCGTTGTCCATCTTGCTATCGGCAAGGTGAGCATGGACAGCGACAAACTGGCGGAAAACGCGAAAACCGTTGTCGCGGAAATCAAACGAAAGAAGCCTGCCGATGCGAAGGGTGAGTTTATTCTCTCCGTTTCGGTCGCGTCAACCATGGGTCCCGGCGTGTGGGTTTCCATTAAGGAGGAATAATGGCTATTGTTGCGAAAAAAGAACAACCGGAGAAAATTGCGGCGATAAACGAACTGAAAGAAGCCTTCGGCAGTGCGCCCGACTTTATTTTCACTGACTACCGCGGACTTACTGTGGAGCAGATAACCAATCTTCGAAAGCGGCTTACAGGCAAGGAAGCGGCTTTCAAGGTCGTGAAGAACAATTTTGCCCGCATCGCGTTTGAGCGGCTCTCATTGCCCGACGTCTCGTCCTATCTGGCAGGACCTACAGCGGTTGCCATTGCGCCCAAGGATTCAAACGAGGTGGCGAAAGTCCTCCTTGACTTCACCAAAGAAGCGCCGCGCCTCAAGGTGAAGGGCGCTCTTATCGGCGCGTCGGTGTACACCGCTCAACAGGTGGACGCCTTTTCCAAACTGCCGGGCAAATTGCAACTTGTCTCCATGCTTATGTCCTGCATGAACGGGCCCGTCCGCAATCTCGCGGCCGCCCTCAACGACGTCAATGCGCGTCTTGTGCGGACGATCAAAGCTGCCGGAGACAAGAAAGCGGAAGGTTAAACCCGTTCGCAAACCGTCAGGCTTCGTTGCTGCCGTTCCTGTCGGTTCATTATAAGTGTATCTGTATAGATAACATATTTTATTTTAGGAGAAGATAATATGGCAGAACTTACAGCAGATCAGATTTTGGACGCCATCGCGTCTATGACCGTTCTTGAAGTTTCGGAACTGGTTAAAAAAATGGAAGAGAAATTCGGCGTTTCCGCGGCGGCTCCCATAGCAGTCGCGGCGGTTGGCGCGGCTCCCGGCGCGGAGGCCGTAGCCGCGGAAGAAGAGAAGACTGAATTCAACGTCATTCTCAAGGCGTTTGACGACTCCAAGAAGATCGCGGTCATCAAGGAAGTCCGCAGTCTTACCGGTCTTGGTCTTAAAGAGGCCAAAGAACTGGTTGAGGGCGCTCCTAAGCCTCTGAAAGAAGGCGTTTCTAAAGAAGATGCCGCGAAGATCAAAGATGCCGTTACCGCCGCAGGCGGCACCGTGGAGATTCAGTAAGGAGCCGCGCAAAAATAAAATGCCTGCATTTTATTCTAATTGCTTACACAATAATGAAACAACATGATCAAAAGATCATGTTGTTTCTGCGCGGCTCTTAAACGCTTGACACAAGCAACCGGATTGCGTTGCTGGACAAGGGCAGGGCGGTAAAAATAACCTGATTCTGTACGCATGGCGGAAGAGCCGCCTCGCTCCACGGCGGAGCGGCGGCGCTTCCATTGCAAATCGGGAAAGGATATTTTTGCCGCCTGTGTTCTATATGCGGCAGGTTCGCAGGGCTTTCCCGCAATTGTTTGGAAAAAAGATCTCTATTTAAGAATATATAACGTAATAATTCAGGAGGGTTTTGTGGTTACAAAAGACAAAGACAGACTGCTTATTGGAAAAGATATTGAAAACGGCGTAGATCCAAAAGATGTGATGACCATGCCGGATTTAATCGACATTCAGCTTTGTTCTTATGAACGTTTTTTGCAAAGGGAAAAATTAAAAAACCATGAACCCCTTGAAAATCAGGGGCTTGAGGAAGTCTTTAGAATGACGTTTCCCATCGAAAGCCAGAATGGAGAAACTGTTTTAGAATATGAACATTATACCCTTGATGAAGACGAGGTTAAATTCACCGAGCAGGACTGTAGGCAGAAAGGCTTGACGTACGCTCTGCCCCTTAAAGCCCGTATGATCCTTATTTTTCAGCAGACCGGTGAAATCCGGCAGAAAGACATCTATATGGGTGACATTCCCATTATGACCGAGCGAGGAACATTCATTATAAACGGGGCGGAACGAGTGGTTGTCAGTCAAATTCACCGTTCGCCGGGCGTCATTTTCAGCCATGAAAAAGGCGTTTTCTCTTCGCGCATCATTCCGTATCGCGGCTCGTGGCTGGAATTCGAGATCGATCAGAAAAAAGAATTGATTTACGCCAAGATCGACCGTAAAAAAAGAATTTTATGCACTATTTTTCTTCGCGCGCTTGGATTTCAAACGAGGGAAGAGATCATCAGGGCTTTTTATAAAACCGAGACCATAGAGATTAAAGATGACCGCGAGACGCGGGAAAAGATCAATGCGCGGGCGCTCGCCGCAGCCGTGTGGATCGATGCGGATGGCGAAGACGCGGTTGACGGGAAGAAGAAACTGTACCGTGCGGGCGAAAAGATGCATCCGCATAATGTTGACGAATTCCTCGCAAATGGCGTCGCTTCTATCGAAGTGATAGATTTTGACGCCGAAGGATCGCTCAGATCGCCCATGCTTCTCAACTGCTTTGAGCGGGAAGAGATTAAGTTTCTCACCTCGGACGGCCCGGGCATTGACGAGCCTTCCAAAGAAGACGCCATCAACGCGGTGTACTCGGTGATCATGCCCGGGGATTCCATCACTGTGGAAGCCGCCGAAAAAGACCTGATGAGCATGTTCTTTACCAGCCGCCGCTACAATCTAGGCAAAGTTGGACGGTACAAACTCAACAAAAAATTCGATCTTGATACGCCGGACACAGAATTTACGTTGACCAAAGAGGATATCATCGCCACGGTGAAATTCCTTATCAAGGTGTACATCGGCGATGAAAATATAGACGATATTGATCACATGGGCAACCGCCGCGTTCGCTCTGTGGGCGAACTCATGGCGAATGTGATGAAAACCGCGTTCAGCCGCATGGAGCGCATCGTAAAAGATCGCATGAGCCTTAAAGAGGTCGAAACCATCAAGCCGCAAGACCTCATCTCCATAAAACCGATTGTGGCCGCGATAAAAGAATTCTTCGGTTCAAGCCAGCTCTCTCAGTTCATGGATCAGGTGAATCCGCTTGCGGAATTGACCCACAAGCGCCGTCTCAATGCATTGGGTCCAGGAGGTCTGAGCCGCGACCGCGCCGGGTTCGAGGTGCGCGACGTGCATTACACGCACTACGGCAGAATGTGTCCCATTGAGACGCCCGAAGGTCCGAACATCGGTCTTATTGTGTCTTTGGCGAACTATACCCGCGTGAACGAGTACGGCTTTCTTGAGTCTCCGTACCGGAAGGTGGAACATGGCGTCGCCACAACCTCAGTGGAGTACCTTTCCGCTATGGACGAGGACAAGTACTACATTGCCCAGGCGTCGGCGAAACTGAACGCGGACAATTCTTTTGCGGACGCTCAGGTTTCATGCCGCAGGCAGGGCGATTACACAACGAGAAGCCCGCAAGAAATTCAATACATGGACGTGTCGCCCAAGCAGATCATCTCGGTGTCCGCATCGCTTATTCCCTTCCTTGAGCATGACGACGCGAATCGCGCGCTCATGGGTTCCAACATGCAGCGTCAGGCGGTGCCGCTGGTGTTTCCGGAAGCGCCCATTGTGGGAACCGGTATGGAAGCCAAGTGCGCTTACGATTCAGGGGTGCTTATCAAGGCCCGGCGTTCCGGCAGGGCTATTCGGGTGACATCCGATGAGATTACGATCAGTCCAGATGACGACGGCGGAGATGAAAAATTTGCGGAAACTACGGAGCAAGGGTTTGATGCGTACAAACTCATCAAGTACCAGCGGACGAATCAGGATACGTGCTACAACCAGCGTCCCATCGTGAAAATTGGCGACCATGTGGAAAAAGGGCAGGTGATAGCCGACGGTCCCGCAACCCAGAAAGGGGAGCTTGCCTTGGGACGGAACGTATTGGTGGGATTTATGCCGTGGAACGGGTACAATTACGAAGACTCGCTCCTCATTTCCCAGCGCGTGGTGAAGGAAGACATGTTCACCTCCATTCACATAAAGGAATTTATGACTGAAATTCGGGAAACCAAACTGGGTCCTGAAAAAATCACCCGCGATATACCGAACACAAGCGAAAAGAGTCTGGACTGTCTTGACGCGGAAGGCATCATCATAGTGGGCGCGAAGGTTCGGGCGGGCGATATTCTTGTGGGCAAGGTGACGCCCAAGAGCGAGACCGAGACAACGCCGGAATTCAAGCTCCTCAACTCGATTTTCGGCGAAAAGGCCAAGGATGTACGGGACACCTCCCTGCGCGTACCCCATGGGATCGAAGGCACCATTATTGAAATACAGCGTCTCAAGCGCACTACGGGCGACGATCTTAATCCGGGAGTCAACGAGGTGGTGAAGGTGCTGATCGCCGTGAAGCGTAAACTCCGCGAAGGCGACAAAATGGCGGGGCGCCACGGCAACAAGGGCGTTGTGGCCCGAATCCTGCCGGAAGAGGACATGCCGTACATGGAAGACGGCACGCCGCTCGATCTATGCCTCACCCCGCTCGGCGTTCCGTCCCGCATGAATATTGGGCAGCTTTTGGAAACGGAGCTTGGCTGGGCTGGACTTGCCTTGAATGAGTGGTACTCCGCTCCGGTGTTCCAATCCCCGACCGCTGAACAGATCTGCGAAAAGCTGAAAGACGCGGGCGTGTGCAACGTGGATGAAACCCTTCGCGCCAAGACATTTTTGCGCGATGGGCGTACGGGAGAGCCGTTTGTCCACCCGATTTTCTGCGGCGTGATCTACTTTCTCAAATTGCACCACCTTGTCGACGACAAGATGCACGCTCGCTCAACAGGGCCTTACTCGCTTGTCACCCAGCAACCGCTCGGCGGCAAGGCGCAGTTCGGCGGGCAGCGACTCGGCGAAATGGAAGTCTGGGCGTTGGAAGCCTATGGCGCGGCGAACACTCTGCAAGAGCTGCTCACGATCAAGTCGGATGATATGACCGGACGTTCCAAAGTGTACGAAGCCATCGTCAAAGGAGAGCCTTCCACCACCGCCGGCGTTCCTGAATCGTTTAACGTGCTGGTGCAGGAGCTTCGCGGACTTGCCATGGATTTGACTATTTATGACGATAAGGAGAAACAGATCCCGCTCACCGAGAAGGATGAAGACATGATCAACAAGAGTGGAGTAAAAAATGGGTGATTCAAGTTACGCGCCGGCGTAAACGGGTAAAAACCCGTGCGCGGCCCGCAGCCGCCCAGTTGAAATGAAGCGCCTATTGAAGCGATTATAGAATGTGAAAGAAGGAGACGTGCCGTGAGAGACATACAGGACTTTAATTCAATCAAGATTCAACTTGCATCGCCTGACATGATTAGGGAGTGGTCGTACGGGGAAGTGAAGAAACCCGAAACCATAAATTACCGGACGTTGAGGCCCGAAAAGGACGGACTCTTCTGTGAACGTATTTTCGGCACCACCAAAGAATGGGAGTGTTACTGTGGAAAGTTTAAATCGATTCGCTACAAAGGCGTGATCTGCGACCGGTGCGGCGTTGAGGTGACGCACTTCAAGGTGCGGCGCGAACGCATGGGGCATATTGAGCTTGCGGCTCCAGTGTCCCACATCTGGTATTACCGTTCCGTACCGTCCCGCATGGGGCTTCTCCTTGACATGCCGATGGCGGCGCTCCGTTCCGTGCTGTACTACGAGAAGTACATGGTGATAGATCCGGGCGACACCGAACTCAAAAAGATGCAGACGCTGGCGGAAGATGAGTACGCCGAGGCGCAGGAACGCTACGGCGGCGGATTTACCGCTGGCATGGGCGCTGACGCCATCCGGACGCTGCTTGAAAATCTTGATTTGGACGCCATGGCCGCTGAACTCCGCGCAAAGATGATCGAGAAAGGAGCCAAATCAGACAAGCGGCTTTTGAAACGTATCGAAATAGTTGAGAATTTCCGCAATTCAAACAACAAGCCTGAATGGATGATCCTTGATGTGATACCGGTTATTCCGCCGGAGCTTCGTCCCATGGTGCAACTTGACGGAGGACGGTTCGCAACCTCGGATTTGAACGATCTGTACCGCCGTGTCATCAACCGCAACAACCGGCTTCGCAGGCTCATGGCGTTGAATGCGCCTGACATCATCATCCGCAACGAGAAACGTATGCTCCAGGAGGCGGTTGACGCGCTGTTCGACAATTCCAAGAAGAAGCGGGTGGTAAAAGGCGCATCCAACAGGCCCCTTAAATCCATTTCCGACATGCTCAAGGGCAAACAGGGGCGATTCCGCCAGAACCTGCTTGGAAAGCGCGTGGACTATTCCGGGCGTTCGGTCATCACGGTTGGCCCCGATCTTAAAATGTGGCAGTGCGGGCTTCCCACGAAGATGGCGCTTGAGCTTTTCAAGCCGTTTATTATGAAACGCCTCAAGGACAAAGGCGTTGTGTACAATATTAATAAAGCGAAGCTGCTGGTTGAGCAAGAGACGCCTGAAGTGTTCGCAATCCTTGATGATGTGGTGAAGGAGCATCCCGTGCTATTGAACCGCGCTCCTACGTTGCACCGGCTTGGCATTCAGGCTTTTGAGCCGGTGCTGGTTGAAGGCAAGGCGATCAGGCTTAACCCGCTGGTGTGCCACGCCTTTAACGCGGACTTTGACGGGGATCAGATGGCCGTTCACGTGCCGCTTACCCAAGCCGCCCAGATGGAGTGTTGGACATTGATGCTTTCCGTACGAAATCTGCTCGATCCGGCGAACGGCAAGACCATCGTGTATCCGTCCCAAGACATGGTGCTTGGCTGTAATTTCCTCACCTGCGTCAAGCCGAATTCCAAGGGGCAAGGGCGCCGGTATCTGGATCTAGACGAGGCGCTCATGGCGATTGACAGAGGCGCTCTTGAGTGGGAAGCCCTAATCAAAGTGAAGCCGCCCAAGTTGCCCGTGTGGAAAAAAGTGGGCGTAGAAACGGACGTGGGCGAGGATGGGCTTATTGAGACGACCGCCGGAAGGCTGGCGTTCAATGAAGCCATGCCGGAAGAGATTCCCTTCGTCAACTTTGAGTTGAAAGACAAAGAGTTGCGCGCCCTTATTGAGCAGGTGTTTGCCCATCAAGGCTCGTGGATCACCGTGAAGATGGTTGACGCGATCAAAGCGACCGGCTACAAATACGCCACCATTTTCGGCGCGACCATTGGCATTGATGATATTGTAGTGCCGAAAGAAAAAACGGAAATGCTTGACAAGGCGAACAGAGAAGTCGATGCAGTGCAGAGGCAGTACCAGCAGGGACACATCACCGCGCAGGAACGCTATGACCGCGTTGTTGATATCTGGAACAAGTGCAACGACGATCTCACCAGCATCACGATGAAAACGCTGGAAGCCGATAAAGACGGCTTTAACTCGATTCACATGATGGCGAATTCTGGCGCCCGTGGAAGCCGCACTCAGATCCGTCAGTTGGCGGGTATGCGCGGTCTCATGGCGAAGCCTTCCGGTGACATCATTGAGTTGCCTATACGGTCGAACTTCAAAGAGGGCTTGTCGGTCATCGAATTCTTCATCTCAACCAACGGCGCGCGCAAGGGGCTTGCCGACACCGCGCTTAAAACCTCGCAGGCAGGCTACCTGACGCGGCGGCTTGTTGACATTGCGCAGGACGTGGTTGTGAACGAAGACGACTGCGGCACCATCAATGGCATCGCGTATTCGGCCATCAAGGATGGCGAGGAAATTGTGGAGCCGTTGAGCGACCGCATTGTGGGGCGCTACACGCTTGAACGGGTCAGGAACCCCATCACCGGCGAGATTATCATTGACATAAATGAGGAAATCACCGAAGAAATCGCCAAACGGATCGATGATGCGGGCGTTGACGCCGTTGCCATCCGCACGGTGCTTACCTGCGAGGCGAAACACGGCGTATGCCGCAAGTGCTATGGGCGCAACCTCGCCACGAACCGCCCGGTTGACATCGGCGATGCGGTCGGCACCATTGCGGCTCAATCCATCGGACAGCCCGGCACCCAGCTTACCATGCGTACGTTCCATATTGGCGGCGCGGCGAGCAAGATCAGCGAAGAGAACCGCATTTTCCTGAAATATCCGGTGTTTGTCAAAGAGGTGGCTGGCACCCATGTGGAACTGCCGGACGGCAAGTGGCTCTTTACCCGCAAAGGGCAGACCATCGTCAACAAGGTGATGGCCAAATTCAATCTCGAAGACGGCGATACGCTCCTTGTGGATGAAGGGCAGCGCGTGTACTTCGGTACGGCGCTCATAAAAAGAGACGGAAAAGAAATCACCGCGCCGGAAAACGCCTTTGTCATGCGTAGTGGCGGCGCTCTTTACCTTATCGGACAGGATCAGAAGATCGAAATCCGCAACGGTTCCGAATTCCTCGTGAAAAAAGGCGATGTCGTCGCCGCTGAAACGACGCTGGCAATGTTCGATCCCTTTTCTGATCCCATCATCGCCGAAGCGTCCGGCATTGTAAAGTACGAAGACATTGTGGCCGGTTCAACGCTGAAAGAAGAGATTGACGAGGAAACCGGCAATATTGAAAAACGCATCACCGATATTCAGCTTGAAACCAAACAACCCCGCATTCTCCTCATTGATGATGAAGGCAATGAAATCGCCTCCTACTTCCTCCCCGGAGGCGCGTATATCCTGATTGACGAGGGCGAGCGGATAAACGCGGGCAGAACCATAGCCAAGACCCTGAAAGAGTCCGCCAAGGCGAGCGACATCACGAGCGGTCTTCCCCGGGTCAGCGAACTTTTTGAGGCGCGCAAGCCCAAAAGCCCGTCGGTGTTGGCGCAGGTTTCAGGCGTGGTGCATTTTGAAGGCGCGGTCAAGGGCAAACGCCTTGTCGTCATACAGGACGGCTTTGGCAAGGAATTCAAGCACATGATCCCTATGAACAAGCGTCTGCTCGTACGGGATGGCGACAGCGTGGATGCGGGCGAACCGCTTTGCGTCGGCGCCGCCAATCCGCATGAAATTCTGCACATCATGGGCGAGAGTTATTTGCACCGGTACCTTATGGATGAGATTCAGCAGGTCTACCGGCTCCAGGGCGTGTCCATCAATGACAAGCATATCGGCGTCATCATCAGGCAGATGATGCGCAAGGTTGAGATCATGGCGGTGGGCGACACCAAGTTCATCTACGGGCAATTGGTGGACAAGCGGCGGTTCCATGCGGAAAATGAGCGTGTACTCGCGGAGGGAGGGCAACCGGCGATTGCCCGTCCGGTCTTTCAGGGCATTACCCGGGCATCGCTCAACATTGACTCGTTTCTTTCAGCCGCCAGCTTTCAGGAAACCACAAAAGTGCTTACTAACGCGGCAATCGCGGGCGCTACGGACGCCCTGCGCGGCTTGAAGGAAAATATCATCATCGGCCACCCGATTCCCGCAGGCACGGGCATGAAGCTCTACCGCGACGTGAAACTTTTTGGCGGCGAAAACCAGGACCTTGACAAAGAAATGGAAGAGATTCTCGAACGCCGCAAGCTCGAAAAAGCCCAGGAATCGCCGGAAGAATACGATGATTACAATCTGGACGATGACGACTACTATGATGACGAACTGTCGAGTGATTTTGAAGAGATGGATATGGATGCCGATGCCAGCGGCTTTGGGGACGATCTTGACGATGACGATGATTGATGGGCGGGGACATTTGCCGGCTGCGCCCGTAACCCCGCGTTAGCCCGCCTTTAGGCGCCTAACGCGAGGGAATTGCTTTTCGCAATTATACCGCTCCATATACTCAAGCGGATTGTCCGTTAAAGCGGACGCAATCTTCGCGGAAAATGAATGGCGTCGAACGCTTTTAGGCTTTGATTGGTGGAAGCGGTTTCTTGACGCTCGCGGCTCCAGTATAGGGGTCTCCAGCGGTTTGTCGCGTTTCACGTGTAAAATCTCCAAAAATCTCCTTTAAGGCCATTTTTTACCGCGCGAACCGCCTTCGAGCCAAATGTCGAAAGGTTCGCGGAAGCCCAATAATCGTGGTTTTCCCGGCGTGAAACGGCGCGGAAACCCGCAAATGCGGCGGGTTGCGGGAACCCCCGGTTTCCCGCAGCTCAAGGGGGTGGAAAGGCGCGGGGCTTTTGAAGCTCCCACGACAAACGGTCTATAAAACCCATGAAATCTATTGCCAAGCCTGTCTTTTTGTGGTATATATTGTTGTATATGGGGGGTCGATGTGGCTGACAACAAGGGGCGGGAGACGCTTCAATTGTTTGACTTGATGTTCAAATTGATTTTGAAAGAGGCG
>JAITIK010000058.1 GCA_031279555.1 Treponema sp.
TCCATAATACATGGTTTCCATATTCGGATACGGGTTCCTATGATTATATGTTGTCGCGCAAGAAACGGCTGGCACAAGGACAACGAAAATAAAAAGCTCCGCGCCGCTATTTTTCTGAACAGTCATAATCCCCTCCTACGATTAATATCCATAGCAAACCAACGCCCGCCTGCGCGTAGAAGCGCTGTTTGCCGACGCTATATGCATATACCAATTCAACAGAGATATATTTAAAAGTATTGTCAGGTAAATACCGGTTCGATGATATAAAATTTTCCCGGTATATATCTTTGTAATAATTTTTCAGCCGTTTTGATTTACTTCGTGAAAAGGTTAGTATCGCTTCCTTAAATCTCTCATATGTTTCATAATAGTGATTTACCAATACCCGCTTCATCAGAAATCCCCAATACCGTTTTATCAAATTCAGATTCGGTGAATATCCGGGTAAATATACCAGATGGATAGTATGCGTTTTCGCGAATTCCTTTACCTCCTTCGCGTGTTGATACCTCGCATTGTCACATATGATGTGCAGCTTCTTTTCCCCGTTCCTCCTTCTCAATCCGGCAAGAAAATTCATCACCGCATCCCCGGTTAACGTATCATAATCCTGAACTATCACTTCCCCGTCTTTCGGGTTATACGCACCCATCAAGTTTATCAGCTTCCACCCGTCCTGGCTCTTTATTTCAAACCCGATCCCTTTCCGCATCCGCCCATACCCAATGTGATTATTGAATGTCGGATGACTCCCGTCCATAAAATACACTTTCTCTTCTTCAGACAGCTTTTTATACCGCCGTTTATAGGTTTTTATAAACTTTTCCTGGTTCCCCTTGTCGGCTTTCCCGGGTACACCGCCCGCTTTTTTTATATGAATAACCGAGCCGGCGCAAGGTTTGCGCCATTCCTTTTACCGTATATCTCACCTTGAACCTTTTCCACACATACTCGCATATTTCCTCGGCCGTCCGATATATTTTTGAATCCAGTTCCCGTCTTAATTCCTTTGTCTGTTCGCCACTGAGTTTGCAACTGCTCCCCTGATAATTGTTCGCCGCCAATCCGTCTATCCCTTCATTCCTGTACAACCGTTTATACCGATTGAGCGTCCGTTCGTCCAGCAACAATATTCTTTCTATCTCCGCGCAGGTAAATCCCTGCGCCATCAGTAATATGGCTTTTATTTTATCGGCGGTCTTTTTCTCCAGATCACTCCGGTCTCTGTCATCCAAATAAAATTCCCTTTCCATAACAGCAATTTTATACTATTCTTCTTCTTTTGTAAATTCCTTTTTATCTGACATTCTCTGAAATTTCTGGAGTAAACCGTTATTTAAGGGTGTTCCGTAGCAACGGCACGGAGGCCGATCCGCTGGGGCGCTTTCATAACCAACGGTTATTCAAACGGAACGCCTGCCGGTTTATACGCTGTTCATGGGCGTACTCCATCCTTTCACTTGCGGAATAACCGCGTTGAAAATATCGCTTTCATGCCCCTTCTTCACCATGCCAGTCTCCCACCGCGCCGCAAAATACACCCGCTTTCCCGCCTGATCCTCATCAAACGTCAGTTCCAGCGGATTCCCCGCGCTGAACGCGGAATGCGGAAAGTCCCCGATCTTCATCGGCGGCGCATCCGCGATCATCCACAGAAGCTCAAGCCCGTGGACGCCCTCCGGCTTCCTCCAGCGTTTCGCCCCTATCCGCCCGAACCTGAATCGCAACATCTTCGGCAACGGCGCCGGCGTGGAGAGCGGGTCGCGGTTAGGGGACGCCAATGTTGTCCCTGTCCTTCGAGACGAAAAGAATAAAATTTGATCTCTATAAAGAATTAAAGATAGCGTATGTCGTCTTGAAAAACGCTGAAAATGTTTTGGCAAAAATAACCGCCGATGAAGGCACAGCGGATACGGTTATAGCGTTGTTAAAACCCTCCTTTTTTTTCCTTCATCAACCGCGCCCGCTACGCCAGAAATCGGCGCCTGCCCAGCCGCCGAATGGTCAAAACAGTCGCAATGGTAAGCGGAAGGCATGCGCCAAACCATGCGAGCGGATTTGCGAAACAGAGTCCGGCAAACCCGAAAAATCCGGGCAAAAGGATCGCGGCAAAGACGCGCATGAGCAGTTCCATGATGCCGGCGAGCGTGGGAACGACGCTGTTGCCCAACCCCTGCAAGGATTGCCGCGCAATAAAGAGCCATGCAAGAGAAAAATAAAAGCTGCCGTTTACCTTGAGGTAGGTATGGGAAAGCGCCGTCGCCTCCGCCTGATCCGGTCCCAGAAAAAAGCCGGAGAAGTACTGTCCGGCAAAAAAGCAGACGGCGCCCGTAACCACGCTAAACGTTCCCGAAATGGCGAAACAGTACAAAATGCCCTTTTTGATGCGGTCGATCTTGCGCGCGCCATAGTTCTGCGCCGAGTATGTCGTCATAGCCACGCCGAATGAACTCAGCGGCATAGTCGCCACCATATCGATCTTTTGGGCCGCAGTATACGCGGCCACTGCAATAGAACTTTTCAGGTTGTTCAACGCAAACGTCACCGTCACCGCGCCTATGGCGATAATGCTCATCTGAAACCCCATAGGAAACGCGACCCTGCCGTGTTCCCAGATGCGGGCGCCCACATCCTTCCAATCTTCTTTCCGTATGCGCAGCATGGGAAATTTCCTTGCTATTACCGGAATGCACAGGAGTCCTGAAATAACCTGCGCGATAACCGTGGCGTACGCCGCGCCCTCAACGCCGGTATGAAACCACAAAATAAAGGCGAAATCCAATAGGATATTGAGGACGCTTGCAATGACAAGAAAAATGAGCGGCGTCACGCTGTCACCGACCGCTCTCATCATGTTGGACAAGAGGTTGAAGAGGAGCGCCGCGGGAAAACCCCAATAGATGACCACAATGTACGAATACGCGGCGTCTATAATATCGGGCGGCGTGTTGAGCAAGCGCAAAAGCGGCATAGCCGAAGCGACGCTCGCCGCCATAAGCGCAACGGTCACTATGCCGCCGAGGACAATGCTGGCGGCGAAGCTCTTCCGTACGCCGGTCATATCGCCCGCGCCGAAACGTTGCGACGTGATGATCGACAGCCCTTGCGTAAACCCTATCATAAATCCCAAAACAAGAAAATTCATGCTTCCGGTGCCGCCCACTGCGGCGAGCGCGAGTATGCCGATGGTACGCCCCACGATAAGAGCGTCCGCCATATTATAAAACTGTTGAAAGAGATTCCCTATGAGCAGGGGAAGGGTGAATCCCACGATCAATAGCGCGGGATTGCCCACGGTAAGATTCTTTGTCATAATTGTAAACGGCGCTTTTATTCCGTCATAATAGCGTTACAACGGAATGAGAAGTAGTATGTCTTTTTTGAAAAAAAATTGCAAGATAGCAAAGCGGGCGGCGCATGATTTCCTATTATAATAGGAGAGAGACGCCATGTTTATAACATCCTACGCGCCCTTTGGGGCCGACGGTATTATCATTCGAGTGGAAGCCGACATACGACGAGGCATACCGGGCGCGGACATTACCGGACTTGCCCAAACTGCGGTAAAGGAGTCGCGGGAACGGGCGCGGGCGGCGTTCCGCAATTCCGGCTTCGAGTTTCCAAAAGATCGCGTACTCATCAACCTCGCTCCGGCAGGAGTCCGCAAAGACGGAGCGTCCCTTGATTTGCCCATCGCCCTCGCGGTCATGGCCGCCACAGGTTCGATCCCTCCGCCAGACGATCTTATGGCGCTTGGAGAACTTGAGTTGTCAGGCAGTCTGCGTCCGGTGCGGGGCGTACTTGCGGCAATCGCCGGAGGACTTGATGCCGGCGTAAAAGGGTTTATCGTGCCTCTGGAAAACGCCGCAGAAGCGCGTATCTTGGCGAAGGACAAAACCGCCGCAACGTCAACGTTGAAGGAAGCGGCGGAAGCGGTCACATACTATGCGCAGAATGGTTTTTTCCCCGATTTTTCCGGCGGTTTGAACGCCAGCCGGCAGGCGGACTCCGAGTCGTCCTCGCAGGCGTCTCAAGCCGGCGATTTCGCCGACGTGCGGGGTCAGGGGCGGTACAAGCGGGCGCTTGAGATTGCGGCGGCCGGCGGACACAACCTCCTCGTATTTGGACCGCCTGGAGCGGGCAAAACCATGCTGGCGCGACGCCTCCCTTCCATTATGGCGCCGCTCTTGCCAAGCGAAGCAGTGGAGGTGACGCGGTTGCACAGCCTTGCGGGTCTCCTGCGCTTCGGCGCCGGACAGGAAGGACTTATCACCACGCCGCCCTTCCGCTCGCCGCATCATTCGGCAAGCGCCGAAGGCATTTTAGGCGGCGGAAAAACCGTGCGCCCCGGTGAAATCAGCCTCGCGCATTTCGGCGCGCTCTTTTTAGATGAAGCCCCTGAATTCCGGGGCAATGTTCTGCAAGCTCTGCGCGAACCGCTTGAAGACAGGGTCATCAGCATCTCCCGCGCCGAGGGTTCCGTGCGTCTTCCGGCTGATTTTCAACTCATACTCGCGGCAAACCCTTGCCCGTGCGGGAAACTCGGCATGACAGGACGCAACTCGGGCGACAGCCTTGTCGGTAGACTTGGCGATATGTGCTTCTGCTCTCCCGAAGAAATCCACCGGTACTGGCGCAAATTCGGCGGCGCCCTGCTTGACCGCGTGGAACTGCGAGTTATGGTCAAGCAGAGCGATACGCCTCTCATCGGCTCAAACGCCGAAGAGCCAAGCGCGGCGGCGGCAGAGCGGGTGCTGCGCGCCGTTGAAATGCAACGCCGCCGGTTTCAGGACAACGCCGGCGGCGGCGCCGCAATCAGACGCAACGCGGCCATGACGCCGCCGTTTATAGAGCGGTACTGCGCCGTATCCGGCGAAGCCGAACGGGCGCTCAACGCGGCGGAACAAAAGCTCGGCTTTTCAGGCAGAGCGATCCACGGCGTCCTCCGCGCCGCCCGCACTATCGCGGATATCGAAGGTTGCGACGCAATAAAACCCGTACATGTCTTGGAAGCCATTCAGCATCGCAGACTGGGGGACGATCCGTATGACGTGATGACGTAAACTCACACAAATAAAGAAATTTAAAACACGAACATCACAAACGGAACAGAGCGGATTTCGTTATCGCGCAAAAATCCAGTTATACGCTATTTGCGCTGGTATAGTTGCAAAACTATATTGACAAAAGGTCAAATCAATATCATCTTAAATCATGATAAAGAAAAATACAGTTTTATCAATAATACTGTTTATAGTTATAAATAATGCTCTTGCACAAAATTTAGATTTTGATATTGTAGGAGTATATCTTCCGGTTGAATATCTAGAATATCTTGAGCGCACAAAACATAATTCCGTATCATGAGCATTTAATAGCGACACTTTCCTTCATTCTGTATATATTGTAGATGCATATACCATACAAGTCAGCAGATGGTATGATGGTACAGTTAATATCACTAGTGTCCAGAAATAGAATAAGCGAGTAATTGAAAAACCTCAAGTTCTAGAGTGGCTAGAGTAGAAAGATGAAGCTGCCACACTAAATCGCCTAAGAAAGGAGTTTGAGGCGTGAATAAGCTTAGCGCAACCCTAGTCGCTGTTAGCAAAGGAGGATTTTAAGAGAAGCGATCAGGATAAATCCCAGGAAGTTCATATCGGATTTTTCATACCGCACCGTAAGCCGCCGGTTCTCTTTGATCTTTCCAAATACCCGCTCTATAAAGGAGCGTTTCCGGTATTTCTCTTTGTCATACACTATCGCCTCCTTCCGGTTCTTCCGTCCGGGTATCACCGGAATGTTGTTGTTCCCCTCCAACTTCCGCCGAAACTCATCGCGGTCATAGCCCCGATCCGCCAGCACCGCACATCCCACT
>JAITIK010000070.1 GCA_031279555.1 Treponema sp.
TTTATAATTTGAGCCTGTTCCAAAACGCGAACTTGCGTTCCGCGAACTTGCGTTAGGGTTGGCTTGCGAAACCATACGCCGCATGTATCCCCATCTGACCGCTCAAAACATGATTCCGCTGGACATCGCATCCTATTTTCATTATATTAGAACCCATGATAACCGATCCCGCTTTGCTCAAGACCGCGCGTGTCTGTCAAAAAAACGAAATCACTGAATATCGCATTTATACAAAATTGGCGGCATTACGCGCGGATGATCGCAACGCCCGCATTCCGCGCTCCGTGGCTCAGGATGAACATACCCATTCGCTTTTCCGGAAATCGCAGGCCGGGCGAAAGGTGGCGCCCGATGCGTCCAAAAGTTTCGGAGGCGTTTCGCTTGCCCGCGCGCGTGGGCTGACGTTTGTTCTGAAACATATAGAAAAGAACGAGGGCGCCGCGTCGCGCGAACGCCAAACATTGATAGAAGCGTATCCCGAAATTGAGAAGATCAGTACGGATGCAGATGCGCGCGAACAGGCGCCGCTCGCGCGCCTTGATGAAGAATCGCTCTGTTACACGGGTTCCGTTGCACTTGGGCTTAATGGCGCGCGGGCGGAACTTACGGGCGCATTGGCGGGGTTTGCCCTTGCCTTGGGCGAAGCAAACATGATCTCCATAACCGGGTTGATAACAGGCGTCAGCGCGGTTTTTTCTATGACGGACGGATGCCCAAAAGCCGCGACATCAAGTTTGTATACCGGAAGCGCGTGTTTTATCACCGTCGTTCCGCTCATTCCGCCTTTTCCGCTTGTTCCAAACAAATTCCGCGCGCGTGCGATAACGCTCGCGCCCGCCGTTTTCATCATCTTTCTTTTCAACTGCTATCTGTCTGTCGCTAAAAGCATGAGCTTCAAAAAACGGTTCGCCGGGATGGCGGCGATAAGCCTCTTCGTCGCGGGGTTGCCCTTCGGCGCCGGCTGGCCGCTGAACCGACTCATGGGGGTTTAGTGCGGCGATCTCCTTTTAGGCGCCATTTTGGTTCATGGAGCTTCTACCGTGAAGCGTTGAGCGTCGCCCTGCCGGTCATGCTCCAGCAGCTTATCACGAGCATGGTCTCCCTCATCGACAATTTTATGGTTGCGGGGCTTGGAGACGTCAGCATGGCGGCGGTGAATATCTCCAATCAACTCACTTTCATCTCAATCGTGATGATCAACGTGATATGCGGCGCGGGCGGCATTTACCTCGCCCAGTACAAGGGCGCGAACGATGTCGCGGGCATGGAAGACGCATTCCGGTTTAAGGCGCTTTTCGCCCAGATCGCCGCGTTGTTCTTTTTCTGCCTGTGCTGGCTTATCCCGGAAAACATGCTCGGCATGATGACCGCAGGCAACGCGGCTAAAGCGGAGTTGGTCGCCGCTGGCGTGGATTACTTGAAGATCGTCTCATTCGCGCTGTTCCCTATGGCGCTTTCTATGGCGATAGGCAGTTCTTTTCGGGAAACCGGAGCCCCGAAAGTCCCGCTCCTCGTATCCGTCGCGGCGACGCTGATCAACACCGCCGGCAACTGGCTTCTCATCTACGGCAACATGGGCGCTCCGGCTCTGGGCGTACGGGGCGCGGCCGTCGCCACGGTAATCGCCCGTTGCGTTGAAGCCGCGGTCTTTCTGATCTACGTGCGCCGGAGCCGGCCTGATTTCTATGCGGGTTTGGCGACATTGCCGCGTGTCAGCAGAAAGCTTGTCCGTGAGATTTTCATCCGTTCCGTGATGATGTTCCTGTCAGAAATTTCGTGGATATCAAGCGAAACTATCATGGTAGCCCTGTATAACGGACGGGGCGGGGCCGAGACGGTCGCCGGCATGGCGGCAGGCAACACCATAGCAAATGTCTTTTACCTGCTTTTCGGCGGCATTTGGACCGTATCCGCAGTCATCGTAGGCGGCTCTCTGGGCGCGGGCAAACTCGACGAAGCCCGCGTAAAGGCGCGGTGGATAAAATCGGGTTCCATTGCCGGCGGAATCGTCATAGCCATTATCGGCGCGGGACTGTCGGTCATACTCGTGCCGCTCGTGTTTTCGAATCTCACCGTCAACGCCCGCGCCATAGGGCTTGGGTTTATCTTTGTCATTCTGGCGTACATGCCGCTGTGGTGCCTGCTGAACGCCCTGTTCGCCATTTCCCGTTCCGGCGGGGACGCGGCGATGGGCATGTACGCCGATGTTTCGGTGAACACTCTCATCTTCGTACCGGGCGCTTTTCTCCTCGCCTTTTTCACCGGCATGGGGCCGGTGGCCATGTTCGCAATCCTCAAAATCTCCGACATAGCCAAGTACTTTGTAGCGCGGCATTTTTTCAACAAGGAACGCTGGGTCAAAAATTTGACGTCCGCGTAGAGAACACGAACCGCGCGAACGGCGTGGCGCGGTTCGCGCGCCGCGATTATGACCAGGGTATCCCCGGTTGGCGCGAACGTCACGAACTTTCGCTTCGATGGCGCTGCTTCCAATGGAGGCGGGCGGAGAAATGAAAGCCGCCCCATTCGCGGCGTCCGCGAGGGGAGCGGCTCAATTCCTTGTTATTTTTCCAGCAGTTCATCTCGTTTTTCGACGGCTTTGCCGTGGTTCGGGTCCAAGGCGCAGGCTTGTTCGTAGTCCGCGAAAGCTTTGTCCTTAGCTCCCATCAAGGTGTAGGCGAGACCCCGTTGATAGTAGGCTTCCGCGTTGTCCGGCTCAAGCGCGATGGCGCGGGACAGATCTTCGATGGCTTCCCGGGCGTCATCCTCCGCAAAAAGACCGGCGCATTGGGCTATGAGCGCGCCGGCTTCGTCGTGGTTGAAACGAAGCCCCCGCAACAGGGCGTCAATATGGGGGATAAGGTCTTTGCCGCCCATACGCCCAAGCTGAACCAGCAATAACGACCGCCCGGCGTCATCAGCGGCTTTCTGCATGATGATCGCTTTTATCAGGTTGACGCTTTCCTGCGCCTTGGAGCGATGCGCCGCGCCCCGGTTGAAATACGCTTCGGCCATATCAGGAGAACATTCTATCGCCCGGGTAAAATCATCAACAGCGCGATTTATAATCGCGCCGTCTTCGTCCCAAAAGCCGGTGTTGTCTTTGATGCGTTTGTTCCAATAGCAGACTCCCCGGGCGAGCCAGTTGTCCGCGATATCGTCTCTCGCCGCAATCGCCTGTGAAAAACACCCGATCGCCTGCTCATAGTCCTCCCGCATAAAGTGGATGTATCCCGCGTGGTAAAAGGCGTCGTGGTCACTCGGCTCATAGGTCGAGGCAAGCGTAAAGTCCTCCAGCGCCTTGTCCAACTCCCCTTTCTTCTCCCACACCAATCCCCGGTGAAAAAGCGCCCAGTTGGAACATTCGGGATCCGCCCAACATTCAATGGACGTGGTGAGATCAGCGAGGGCGGCGTCCAAATCGCCCTTCTCGTAGTACGCGATGCCCCGGTTTGACCAATACGTACCGTAGCCGGGCGGCGACAGGGGGATGCACTGGGTGAAATCGGCGATAGCCTTGTCATACTCGCCAAGATCGAGGTACAGGCATCCCCGGCTGTTCCAGCCGTCAGGGTTCCGGGGATTGAGGGCGATCATGCGGATATAGTCCGCCAAAGCTTTTTCCGTTTCTTCTTTTTGGAGATAGGTGGATGCCCGGATCCCAAGAACAGTAAAACTATCCGGATATTCGCTCAGAGCTGTGTCAAATACTTCGATTGCCGCGTCATAATCCCCTTGCTGGATCAGCTTGACGCCCTGATGATAATAATCCATAACATTCATGCGGCATATCCTCCTTTTTTTTAGTTTGCGGGTTAATGAACGTCTGTCTGACAGACGTTCATTATATACATATAACGACGCCTCATCTATATGCGCCTGCGCTTCGATTGTCCTTTTTAGGACAGAAACAACTTTTTGGCGGCGCTCAATATCGTCAAACGCGCCGGCGTGTGAAAGACAATTTTCGTCCTTGAAAATCATAGAATAAGACGCTATACTACAATATATGGTAAAGAAAACAACGTTATTTGGTATAGGCGCGCTTGTCGCCGCGCTTGTCGCGTCATGTTCTTTTTTTGACTTTGACGTACAGCCGGATCCCGCGTCTCCGCCCGATAAGGAAATATCAATTGGCGGCGATACCCCGGTTTCCAAAATTGATTTCTCCGATGTGTCGGGTTCGGTGTCCGTATCTATTGACAATCTGGCAAACAAGAGCGTCTATCTGGTAAAATACGCGACCGCTTCCGCAACGGCGGGGCAGACGGGATCCGCCGTTGCCAATGAATATTCAGCGCGGCCGTCAGAGGCTTCCCCAGAGCGGAGCGCGGCGTCCGGCGTGTTTACCGCCGGGGACGGTTCAGCGAGCGTCCGGTACGACCATCTTGCCGCGCAGATATTCAACCGCAACCCGCCGCCGGAAAGCGGCGCCGCCGCCTCCCGCGCCTCGGCGGAAGAAGCGCGCGCGGCTTACAAGGTATACACGGAAGACGGTTTGACCGGACAGTTCTGGGTGGAAGACGGTTCCTCTGGAAGCTCTTGGATACAAAAGTCCGCCGTTTTGCGGGCGGAGAGCGAACATGCCGCCGTATGGGTTGCGGATGAAAATTTCACGCAATCCGCATCCGCTTCCGATGACAATAAAATCACGCAGGAGCAAGCCGCAACCCTCGCCTCTCGATTTGACGTCATTTATAAAAAAGAGACGCCTATCTTTGGGTATGAATACGGCGGAGGTCCCGGCGGCGACGGCGGGCGGGACGGAGACCTCAAAATTCAGATGCTCGTCTATGATATTGACGGCGATTATAAGCGCAATCAGACCAGCGGCGTTTTCGGCTATTTTTGGGCGAAAGATTTTTATACGCAAGCCGGAGCTGGCAAATTGAAAACCAATTTCGCCGAAATATTTTATCTTGACGCGCATTTTGCCGATAAATATCCGGACGGGGCGGTTTCGACATTGGCGCATGAATTTCAGCACATGATCAATTTCAATGAGAAGTCCGTAAAATCCGGGTTCAAGCGATTTTCAGAAACATGGTTCGATGAAATGCTCGCAATGCTTGCGGAAGACCTTATCGATCCGTTGGTTGGCGTCGCCGAAAGCGAATTTCCATATAACCAGCGGATTCCCTTATTCCTAAATGGATATTCAGACTGCGCCCCCACCACATGGCTGGAGGGCGAAAAGGCGCTGTACTCATACGCCAATTCATACGCATTCGGCGCATATCTCACGAGAAACTTCGGCGGGGCGCGTTTGGTAAAAGAAATAATGACGAATTCCAAGGTCAATGAAGAGTCCGTGGTTGACGCCGTAAACGCGGCGGCGGAGCGGGGAGGCGGCTGGGATTTTTCAGAGATCCTGTCCCGCTACGGGGAAGCGCTCGTTTTCAGCGGGAATGAAAAACCGTCAGGCGTATTTTCTTTTGACAACACCGTAACCGGAATAATTGACGGTACGGAATATACATGCGCCGGTTTTGACATTTGGCGTATGGACAATCCTTATGCGGGAAAGAAGCTGTCCTCTCAATATGGCGCGGTCTATCCGTCAAAAGGGCCGCTTATTATAGACACCGGTTATGTCATTGGCATGCCTGAAAACACTTTTATTGTTCAGTCAAACGCCGCGTGGCGAAACAAGACGAGCGATTTGACCATTAGGCTCAATAAGCCGGCATCCAGCGCGGTCGCATTTTTTATAATGATCAAGTAATTCCGCCGTTTTGCGAGCGGCGGGTAGTTTAGTCCGTGAAACATGCCGTCATATTTTGGGGCGGTTTTACAGGAATGGCTGCGAAAGCAGGCGGCCGCCATACGCCCGGTCGGGCGGCGGACTCGCGCCCGGTCGGGTGGCCGCCGCATACATTTTCTACTTGTTTGTCGTAGACCAACTGCCTGATGCGGACGGCGCGGATACCGTTTTGTTCTCGCTCAAGTCAAGCGTCGGGTAATAGCAGATAGCCGCGTATGTTTCAACCAAGCGTCCAGACACAGCTGGTCTCAATGAACCAGCGCCGCCTGTTGATCTCTTTCCCGTAGATTTTATGGAAACCAATTTGATTTCGTAGTGATCGGACTCGAAACTACCCAAAGAAACCGAACCGTTTGACGCGATACTACCACTGCCTGTCCTATCGGAACCCCAGGCTCTGGCGCCGGACTTCCTGACGTAGACCTCTGAAATCGCATAGCCGTAGTTGTTTTTTATGGTCAGAGTATATGAAGGAATAACAACTAGAGGCGCGGTCCATCCGGATGTTCCGGTGATCTTTGTTTGCGAAGCCGTTCCAATGGTTACTGTAAAACTCTGATACTTGTCTTGTGTGTCGTATACCGTAAACGAGTAGGTTCCAGGATCAAATTGCTTTTGCCAACTGGCGCCAGTGGCCAGATTGTATCATATCGTTCCATGAAGTGTTGTCAGCCGGGAACTGAATCGTAGCGACTGTATTGTCGGTAACAGGGCGCGGACCGATAGATGCGGTGGCCGCAAGGGATTGAGGCTTAAACGGGGTGACTTCGTTTTTCATCTTGTTGTAGTAAACGTAGACAGGATAGATGGTATACGAATCGGGGCTTGCCGCATACAGCGTATAATTTGTCGCTAGAGCGGGCAGATACCCAATTTTTTCCCCATCCGGGCTGTCTTTATGCAACTCTATGCCCAATTTTCCCTTGTTTGTCACTTTATAGTAGTAGTCTCCTGTCCAGTTTGGGGAGATGTTGGCTTGATACTTCCTGCCCTGTCCATAGGTGGCCATTGCCGAATAGTCAACCTTGGCGTTTGCAAGGTTATTCTTGTTTGCCTGATACTCGGACAACTTCATGCCCCGGATGATGATATAGCCACCCACGCCGAAGTCGTCGACTTTCGTTGACAAGTCAATGGTAACCTTTGAAGTCGCGCGCACACCGCCCAAGATGGTTGACGCTAAAGGCGTCTGCCCCTGAAACAACACCATATCAACAGAAGTGTCGTTGACCACCGTCAGAGCGCCGTTCGGATGGGTTGTCCAGTCAATGCCGTCATTGCCTTTGTCCTGGTCGTTTTCATCTCCACCGCCACCGGGATCGCACGAGAAAAATGTCAGCGCAAACAGTAGCGCCGGCAAAATCGCAAGAGTCCTAAATAGATTTCTTACATTCATAAAAAATCCTCCTCTAAGAAAATTCCTCCGCATACGCGGAGGAGAAATATCAAAAAGAGGAAAAACCACATCGCGCAAAAGAAAAAGATAAAGAAAAAGATGCGGTATAATTGGCGATGTGTTTTGCATAACTCCGGTTCCGGTTTCTCTGCCAAGATACGGCCGGTTCCGGATGTCCTCTTTGTTGGATATATTGGGAATTCCTCGCTCAGGCAAATGTCCGCGAATGAATATTCGTTCTTTGCGCGAAAATAGTCTGAGGATATCCGCCTTGGTGCGGGGGTCTGTCTTATGAAAAGGCTTCGTTACTCTGTGCGGGGGGGGGGGGGGGGTATTACACGGACTTCACGGGGATGTTCGCTATATAAGAAAATACGGCGCAGGACGCGGAGAAAAATTCCTGCCACAGTTGCAGGGCGCGAATCGCAAAAAGGCTCTGCGCGGAGTGGCTAATATGGTTATAAAGCTTGATTTTCTGCCGTAATATA
>JAITIK010000080.1 GCA_031279555.1 Treponema sp.
CATTCCAAACTTCGCGTAACGAGGCTGCTTGCGCGCCCCGGCGAAGCTGGAGACGCCGCCGGGCGGATCGGGCTACGAAAACCGTCATATACAGCCAAAACGTTAGGCGAAATTTGGAAGGAGATAATAAACATGAAAAAGTTATTGGCTATGGCGTTTTGTATACTATGCGCCGCGTTTGCAGCGGCGCAGGAGCGGAAATTGGGCGCCGCCTAAAAAACATAGCCATCTTAAACCATGACGTTATGACCCATATTCAGAATAAAATGACCTCGCTTGTGCGGTATCAACGAAATTCAGGACATAGACCTCCGTTTTATGTAAAGCGGATATTTTCGTGTCACAACGATACATGAAGAACTGGGAGGACTTTCCGGATCCTGATTGCCCGGCGGCAATACCAAGTATGAGTTTAACAAGCGGGATAAAAATGATACAACCTCCTCCATTATAAATATGGTTGGCGGCATACAAATAAAAATTAACGATACGTTTACCGTACCGCTTTTTTGTAGCTCTCATCGGATCAGTCACGGGAATCTCGATAGAGGAACCGTATCAGCAACGAACGACGGTTTTATATGGAATCGTGTCGTAATCGGCATCGATCATGGCGGTTTATTTAGTTGAAGCGTGTTATTGTTTGACTTGGACATCGTTAGAGGCGGCATCTTCGCGGAGTGCTACTTTGGATGCCCGGCTATTACATACCACGACGATGCAGGTGAAACGCATGAAGAGGAAAACCGGAAACATTCGTTTAAACTATCGCTGGCGCCGGAATTTGACATGTCTGATTGGCGTTATATAGGCATCGCGCTTAATAGTGTTTTAGGCTATACCGAGGTTGGCGATGCGGTATTGTATGCCGGAGAAAGAGACGATGACGAATCAATAGCCGCGTTCTTCAGCACAGTCAATCTAGGACTGGATTTTGCGTTCAAGAACCTCCGCCTTGAGCTTTTGCGCCTTGCGCCGAATCTTTTTTACAGCCGCGATAATTATGACGTGGCGGACCGTTGCGATACCTTTGGGGCAAACCTTGCCGCTTCCTTATCCGGTTTTCCACTTGAACTTCAAGCCGAATTTGGCTATAAACATTTCAATTTGGGGGTCGCCGTACTTTAGTTCAAAGTATCCCGACACGGACTTTTTCAATATCGGCCTTTCCGTGTTTATAAAATCATTTGCCATAAACGTGGTATATAAATATGATGCGGCAACGCGGCATACGGCTGCGATTTTCTGTGATATAAAACAGGCGCTTGCCTGGCTTGGCAGCATTTCATGGAAAATGACAGGGAAGTTCCTTTTATCAACAACGCTCATATCCGGGAGGAAATCTACACGAGTGAAGGAGCGTCGCGCAACCGTAATCCCGGCGCCAGTCTCACCTACCTCCCTATTCTGCGTCCAATCTGTATAAATAGGCTTTCCAGCGTGGCGAATCCCGAATCGATTATCCGGCTGAATGTTTCCGTCATAAAGGGCAGGGTAATAAAAATCAACACAAAAGCCGTAGTAATGGATATGGGAAACCCTTCGGAAAGAATGTTGATCTGGGGCGCGGCTTTGGAAATAAGACCAGTCGCAAGCGAGGTAAGAAACAGGGTTCCCAGAATGGGCAGGGCGATGATCATCGCGTCCATGAAAAGACGGGAAAGTCCGGCAAGAAGCATAGCAATGCTTTGTTCCCGTCCTTGCACCATGTCCGCAATGCTGATAGACTGCACGGAACGCCAGAAACCTCCCAAAAACAGTTCACGAAAGCCGCCTATAGACAGAAATACCAGCATGGCCACCAAGTTAAGATATTGTCCCATGAGCGGATTCTCTTCCTGCGCCAGCGGATCAAAAGTTTCGGACGCGGCAAACCCCATTTGCAGGGAGAAAAATTGTCCTGCGGTCATAAAAGCCGCAAATATGAGGTTCATAAAAAATCCGATGATGATTCCGATCATTCCTTCCCCGATGACCAGCATAATGAAATTAAGACCGAATGTACTCACTTCCACCGCATTGTTCATTGCGCTTGGAAACGCCGAGTAAGCGACGAAACCAGCAAGCGCCAGTTTCACCAGTTGCGGCGTCACCCCGGAAGACAGAAGCGGCGCGGTCTCTATCATGGCAAGGGCGCGAACCGCAAGCAGGAGAAAAGCGGGCGCTGCGATGAGGATTTCATCCAACATAGTCTACTTCGCCATGTCCGGTATCATTTTGAACAACTGCAGCGTATAATCGGACAACTGGCTGAACATCCAGCCGCCCAAAAGGAACAGCATCAGAAGAATCGCAGCTATTTTCGGGACAAAGGTGAGGGTTTGCTCCTGAATGGATGTGGTCGCCTGTAAAATAGCCACCACAAGCCCTACGACAAGCGCCGCAAGAAGCAGAGGAGACGCCAGTAACAACACTTCTATGATGCCGCCGCGCAAAAGTCTGACAATATCGCCAATGCTCATCAACGCATCCTGTTATACAAAAGAATTGATAAGCTGGCTCGTCAAAAGCCCCCATCCGTCAATCAGCACGAACAGGATAAGCTTAAACGGCATGGAAATCATCACCGGCGGCAACATGATCATGCCCATAGACATAAGAGCGCTCGCCACCACCATGTCTATCACGATGAAAGGAATATACAAGAGGATGCCTATCTTAAACGCCACCGTCAATTCATTGAGGATAAACGCGGGAATAAGTATATATGTCGGCACATCGGCAAGCGTATTTGGCTTGTCGAGTCCTCTCATGCTCATAAAGAGCCTGATGTTCTCAGAATGGCCGCTCATCTGCCGGTACATGAAGAGCCGCATCGGCGCTTCCGCGCCGTGATACGCCTCTTCCACATTGATCTCGCCGTTGGAAAGCGGCTTTATCGAATTGTTGTAGATGGAATCAAAGGTAGGCCACATGATAAAAATGGTCAAAAACAGGGAAATTCCCATTAAAACCTGCGTAGGAGGCACCTGTTGCAGTGAAAGGGCGCGTTTTATGAAATCAAGCGTTATGGAGATGCGCAGAAAGCTCGTCATCAATACGATGATACTTGGCGCAAGAGATAACACCGTAAGGAGCAAGAGAAGTTGCAAGGAAAAAGCCACCTCTCTGCCGGATTCGGGATTCCGAATCGTGAGATCGATGAAAGGAATCGCCGTACTTTGGGGCGAGGGAATAGCCGTTGTTCCAGATGCGGGCGTATCATTGGAAAGCCCTGTGGTCTGCGCGGACAAAGGCGCCGCTAAAAAAATCAAAAATACAACCAGCGTTGAAATTTTTTTTGCCATTTTAAGCGATTCAGGCAGGCTCATTGCATCTCCTGCAAGCGTTCTCTGGTTTTGCGGAGCCGTTCAGCCGTAGGCGCGGACGCTTCGCCCGCTGTCTCGTTTTTACCTGTTGCGCCAGCTTTACTTCCCAATACATTGCTGAAAAGGTTCGCAAAACCAATTTTCCCCGCGCTTTCCGCGTTTCGTCTGGAATCTTCAAGAAGCATGGCGTCTACCGTTTCCTGATCCATCAATTCGGCTATCAGGGACACGCCGCCGTTTTCGGTGTCGCCCACAAGCCACGCTTTTGAACCCACCGCGATCACATGAACCGCCTTATTTGGTCCCAACGCCGCGCTTGCAAGCACTTTCACAAACCGCCCTTGTTGCGTTGCTGGACGGGCAAATTTTTTCAAAAAAAATACGATCCCGTAAATTGCCGCCGCCACCAGCATCAGCGCCAATACAAGCCGTAAAATAAGAAAAAAAGTTGAAAGACCGCCATTAGCCGCCGTGTCGACGGCATCGTCTCCGCCAATAAGAATGCTTTGTTCCTCATCGCTGATTTGCAGAGCGTCCGCCATACGTTCCACCGCTCCGGAATCACGGGATTGAATTTCTTGTTCAGATTCCTCTGCGCCAGAAAACTCCGCTTCAACGTCTGTTTGCGCGTAAAGCGGCTGAAGGCCAACAGATATAGATATAACAGAAAAGATAAATAAAAATAGAAAAAGACCGCTTCTTTTCAGTTTCCCCTCCCAAAACTTGGAGCCTTCCAATTTTTTTAGAAGGCTCTTTTTGAAGAAAGCTACGCCATACCGCTCATACGTTCCGTAGGAGAGACGATCTCCGTAACACGAACGCCGAAATTTTCATCAATGACTACAACCTCACCTTTGGCGATAAGTTTATGGTTGACCAATATATCAACCGGTTCGCCGGCGAGTTTGTCCAACTCGATGATGGTACCCTCGCCCATGCCGAGTATTTCCTTGATGAGCTTCTTGGTTCGCCCAAGCTCAACGGTCATCTCCATGTAAACGTCCATGATGAGAGCGATATTAGCCTGTTCCTGCGATGTCACTTGAGTCATCAAATTTGGAAACTGAACCGCTTGAACATTAGCTGAACCCATACCGGACATTCCTCCTCCCATTGGCATCATTCCTCCCATTGGCATACCCATGCCCTGCATACCCGCCCCTATTGCGGGCTGTTGCTGAGCGGCCGCCGGCGTTTTTTTTGCGGATGCGGCGCTTCCATTTAAAGCGGCTCCAATTGCATGCGACACATTGGCGCCATATACTTCCCATAATTTCTGATGTTGCCCATTTCCCAAGTCAAGATCGTATTCAACACAGGGGAATGTTTCGCCAGGCAACGCCACCAATGCTTTCGGCACATTGGTCGCTTCGGGAGACACCGAAGCAATCGCCGTGTTGTTTGTAGCTTTGGTCAACGCCGTTATCTGAGTGCCGACCAATTGGGATGCCACTTCACCGATCATAGACAGAGACATGGTGTCCAATTCAATATTCTCTTCTTTGTTTATCATAGTGGCAAGGGACTTCGCCGTATCTTCCCCTATGATGAACAGGTGATCGCCCGGAAATCCTGACGAGAAATCCGCCTTAACCGCAACAACCATGTCAGGCAACAGTTCCACCAGTCTGTCGCGGTTCATAAATGAAATGGAAGGGTCGCTAAGTACGACATCCGATCCTGCCATGGTAGAAAGCGCGTTGCTCTGATTTTGACAGGTGTCATTGAGTAACTTTTGCAACGCCTTTCGTTCGCCATCATCACCGGAAAGCTCTTTTGCCGCCCCTCCAAGACTCGATGAATCTACCCCCAATAATAATGCGTCAATTTCTGCTTGCGAAAGAGCTCCATCGCTCATAGTATCTCCTCCCCGTCGGATGAAAGATCCTCAAGTTCCGATTGCTCAAGATCGGCTGTCTTCTTGATGATCTGCACCGCCATTTTTTTACCCACAACTCCGGGCCTGCAAAGAAATTTTTTTTTATTGCCGACATTTAAAAAATACGGATCGCCGATGCGGGTGTTGTAGAGACGAATCACATCCCCGGTTTGCAGGGAGATCACATCGCCTACGGACACCTGAATCTGTCCGATTTCGGCCACCATGCTTACTTCCACACAGGAAAGTTTCTCTTTTAATATGTTGAGATTTTCTGTAGTCGCGCTTCGTCGCACCGAAGAATACCAAAATTGGGCTGAAAGTTTGCTGATGATTGGCTCTATGGTGAGGTACGGTATACAAAAATTCATCATACCCTCCACCTCGCCGACCTTCGTTTCCAGAGTGACGAGCACCACCATTTCCGTAGGCGGCACTATCTGCGCAAACTGAGGATTGGTGTCGATCTGTCCTAAGCGCGGACGCAGATCGATGACCGTCGTCCACGCTTCTCTCATGTTTCCTAGAATTCGAACGATGATTCCTTCCATAACAGACGTTTCTATATCGGTAAGTTCATGTTGAGCCTTGGTGCCGGTACCGGTGCCGCCAAAAAGCCTGTCGATGATAGAAAATGTGATCGCCGGATCTATCTCCAAAATGGCGTTTCCCTTGAGAGGATCCATGTTGACAATGGCAAGAGTTGTAGGAGTAGGAATAGAACGAATAAATTCCTCATAGGTAAGCTGATCGACAGAAGCCACATGAACATGCACCATACTGCGGAGTTGGGCTGAAAGGCTCGTAGTCGTAAGCCGGGCGAATGTCTCGTGCATGATAGATACGGTTCGTATTTGTTCTTTGGAAAATTTATCCGGCCGTTTAAAATCATAGATTTTAATTTTACGCGTATCGGCAGACGGTTTAAATGCCTCTGACTCCGTATCGCCTGAGTTTATGGCAGTGAGTAGTTGATCTATTTCGTCCTGGGATAAAACTTCAGTCATATCCGCTATTTTATATTATTTTTTACAAAATATCAATCAAACTTTAATAAATTTTCACTCATTTCTTTATATTTTTCTAAAATTTTTAATGGCGTTGACTCAACCGCAACAAGTTCTCCTCCGCGCTTGTCCCTACAACAAACGCCGCCCAACGGACGGCGTGTTGCGGGGGCATTACATTTCCATTGTTGAAAGTTGCTTAAAGAAAATAGCGCGCACCTTCGCCGTATTCAGGCGGCGGTTGAGTTTTTCTATAAGATCCTGTTTAAGCTGTTCTTCTTTATCGGGCTGCAAATCCGCGTTGTACTTGCTGCTAAAATAATTGCGGATAAAATCTTGCAATTCCACCAGCCGGCTTGTCAATTCAGTCGCCGCAGTGGCATTGTTAAGATCGTACCCCAACACCAATTCCACCACCACCGAATAGGGAGAAGGGTCTTTCGTCATTGACCGTATCACCGGCAAGGCGCTGAACATGGAGTACTGCGGGCGAGTCCCTACATAAGCGTCATCATCCGAAACAACAGTCTGGGATTTTCCGCCTTTATTGAGAATGTTAAACGTAATTACCGATATGGTAACAATCAGAATAAGCAATGCAAGTCCAATAGCCACAACCTTGAGCAGATTTGGGAAAAGAGCCGCCAGCACGTTCGCCTTTTTTTTCTTGGAACCAGCCTCACCTCCCTCTTCATCACCTAACTCAATTTTATCATCAGCATCATTAGCCATATCCGTACACCTCCTTCTATATAGATTGCAATTTCTTGAGCGGCTTCATTATAAATGTCCTTCATCAAGGACGACTATATCTACACGCCGGTTATACGCTCGCCCCTCCGGTGTAGTATTTGAAGCGATAGACATGGTGTCAGCAAAACCGGCGACCTGAAAACGCCTTTCATCCATCCCCAGATCGGTTAAAAAATGCAACACCGCTATTGAGCGGGCTGTGGAAAGCTCCCAGTTCGATTCCCACGGACCATTCGGATCCGTCGCCTCGTTATCGGTGTGTCCTTCAATTCTGAACTTTCGATTCTTCATATCATCCGCGTCAGAATTGAGCATCTCGGCCAGCCGGATAAGAACAGTCCTCGTCTCTTCTATATTCAATCTTGCGCTTGCCGGAGCAAAAAACGTGTCGGACGCGAGGCTTATAACAAGCCCACGCTCGTCATGGGTAATACGCACCTTGTTCGTCTTCACTTCAGGGCTGAACGTACTTACAGCCTTCTGCATAGCGGTTCCCAACGCCCGCCCTCTGTCCTGTGAGGGCAGGGACATAATCGTGTTGCCCAAATCCGCGCTCTTGCCTGCGGACAATGTATTGCCGCCTGTACTCGCCCCCATACCGGAATTGAGAAAAGCGGACGCCATAGCCGCAAGTTGGGTAGGATCCGCTTCGTTTGGTTCAAAAAGAGCGACAAAAAAGCACAGCAGGAGCGTAACCATGTCCGAATATGTAACAATCCAATCGCCGCCGGCTTTCTCTTCTTCTTTCTTTTTTTTCGCCACTTTTGCCTCCGGCTAGTCGTTAAGCGATTCCGCTTCCACCGCCTTGCGCGTCTCCGGATCAAGGTACGAAAGGAGCTTGTTCGCAAGATTTCGGGTATTTTCTCCCGCTTGAATCGAAAGGATGCCCTCTATTTGCATTTCCTTAACCTTGGTTTCCTCCGCATCGTAACCACTTAACTTGCCGGCCACAGGAATACAGATGAGGTTCGCTATCATGGCGCCGTACAACGTCGTAATAAGAGCGACAGCCATGTTGGGACCAAGGGCGCTCTTGTCTTCAAGGTTTTTCAACATGGCTATAAGTCCGACTACCGTCCCCAACATTCCAAGCCCGGGCGCCAGAGTTCCCCACATATTTATAACCCTAATCTTCGACTGATGGCGGTCTTGTATTTGGTTAAGCTCGTTTTCCATAAGCGTACGAATCATCTCAGCGTCGTTTCCGTCAACCACGAGGCGAAGACCTCCCTTCATAAACTCATCATCCAAGTCTTCCAGTTCTTCTTCCAAAGCCAAAAGCCCCTCGCGGCGGGCTTTATCGGAGAAAGCCAATAGTTTCTGAATAACGCCTCGTTGATTATAATCGGGCTTTTTCATAGCCAGACCAAACGTACTCCACATGCCCAGAGCGGTTGGAATCGTGGAAAAGGTAAAAACAGCCAAATAAGAGCCAACAACCGTCATAAAAAACGAAGGAAGGTCCATATATGTTGTAATAGAGCCGCCCGAAGTATAAATGGCCATAACCGTCATGGCAAAACACCCGACTATGCCCATTATGGTTGCTATGTTCATCTATCACTCCTCGTTCTTAAAAGCGCCGATCATCATGCGGTACTCAACGATTCGCTGTATGACAACTTCAACTTTTTCACGTACCACCACACTTTTGCCCGACAACATCAAGAGCGTTGTATCGGGTTTCGTCTCTATATATTCAATTTGATGAGGGTTGATGTAATATTCAACCCCATTAAGCCGCGTCACCTTTATCATAACACACCACAAAGCAAAAGTAAACCCTACCGTTTCAGACTCAACAACTCCTGGAGGAGTTGATCCGCAGTCTGGATGGTGCGGGAATTCGCCTGGAAACCGCGCTGAGTGACGATCATGTCGGTGAAGGATTCCGCCATATCCACGTTGGACATTTCCAAGGTTCCGGTGATCATGCTCCCTTTGCCCGCAATGCCGGAAGGTCCAATGTTAGCCTCGCCGGAATTGTTCGACACCACAAATGTCGTATCTCCCGCTTTTTCCAGACCGGCCTGGTTAGTGAAACTTGCGAGCGCAATTTGTCCGATGGTGCGGTTTGTGCCGTTGGTGTACACCCCCGTGATGATTCCGCTCTGGTCGATTTTGAAGCTTTCAAGGTAGCCCATGGTGTATCCGTCTTGAGAAACAGCCTTGGAAGAACTGTCTTCCGCAAACTGGGTGATTGAGTTGATGAATCCCCCCACAGTACCGAGATTCAAGGTGAAGCCCTGACGAACCGGAGCGCCGTCGTCGCCCGCCGTCGCGTCCTGCACGTCGTACGCCACATTCATAACGATATTGCCTTCCGCCGAGGCGTTGCCGGCGCCGTCGGCGGCCGCGAGCAGGGTTCCGTTGTTGGAAAAAGTGACGGTAAAATTATTGGCGTCGCCGACGGCGGGAGCATCCGCTCCAAGCCCTACGGCGGTGTTGGTAAGCTCTTGATTTTCGGGATCGACGACAACCACGGCGTTCCACGTGTTCGGCGCGCCCGGCATCTTGGTAAACTCAATTCGCAGGCTATGCTCTTCTCCGAAAGTATCGTACATCTTTATGGTGGTAGTCCACGTCCCTTGCCGTATCTGCAATTCGCTGGGATTCTCCGCAGGGATTTCCGGCAGGCGCTTGTCAAGGTTGCAGGCAAAATTCACAAGCGTCGTCGCCCTTGCCGGATCCTTTGATCCCATTGGAATAACAAGGTCCTCGGTGTTTCTTGAAACATCAAGTATCTGAATTCCTTCAATTTCCTGCGCCATCCAGCCCTGTACTTTGAGACCCGTAGCCGGATTGACAAACGTACCATCCTCATCTACATTGAACGCGCCCGCCCGTGTATAATAAAGGTTCTCGCCTTCCCTCAATACAAAGAAACCCGTCCCCTTAATCGCAATATCCGTACCAATGCCCGTGGACTGAAAAGATCCTTGCGTATGGATAGTGTCAATGGACGCGATTGACATGCCAAGACCGACTTCTTTGGGATTAACGCCTCCCAAAGTCTCGGTGGGTCTCGCGGCTCCCTGAAGCTGCTGGTACAGCATATCCTGAAACTGAACGCGCCCTCTTTTAAAACCGGTGGTGTTAATATTCGCAATATTATTACCAATGACATCCATTCTTGTTTGATGATTCTGAAGACCCGACACCCCAGAATACAATGATCTCATCATAGTAGATTTCCTCCATTTTTAGCCAAGAACATGATTCCCAGCGCTTTCTCTCACAACAATCTTCGTTTTTTGAAAACTATTCGTTGTCTTCGTATATTTTTGTCACCTGTTCCCAATTGTAATACTGCCCGTTCACCATCACAAGCGGCGCCGCATCTCCCCGCGCAACGGCTTTCACCGCGCCTTGCACCAGCGTATCATTGTCGATGATGTCCACCTTCCTGCCGAGAGCGCTGGACGCCTCGCTTGCGGAAAGCATGGATTTCAGCTTTGAAAAATCGGCCGCCATGCTGGTCATCTGGTCGAGCGTGGAAAACTGCGCCAACTGCGCGATAAATTCTTTGTCTTCCATAGGCGCCATTGGATCTTGGTACGAAAGTTGGGTAATGAGCAATTTGAGAAAATCGTCTTTTCCCAATTGTTGCTGGGGCATCCTGCCGTTATTCACGGTTTGATTGTGTTCCTGCACGATGCGGGCGACTTCCGCCTGTTCCTGTGCGCTTAAAACCATTTTAATCATTTTTTTCCTATACTCCTGTTTTTCCTACACAAACATATTAACCGCAACTCTTTGCTCCGGTTCCCAGTCGTTTCCCAAAGCTTGGACGGTTTCCAACGCTTCCACCGCATCGTAGCGTTCCGCCGCAAAGCGCCCGGAAAAATACCGCCTTGTCTCAGCATCGTCCCATTGCCTGCCGTTCCTGCCATCCCCCGAAGCGAAAGTTGTATTCAGGTCCGCGCTTTCAAAGCCGCTTTCCTTAAACGCCTGCTCCAGTGAGTGGACTTCTTTTTCAAAAACGCGGTAGGCTTCTTCGCTGGAAACAAAAATAGTACCCGTTATTTTGTTTTCGGCCAATTCGAGCCGTATCTTTACACTTCCAAGCGTTTCCGGTTTTAAAGAAAGCCGTATTGCGCCTTGCCCGCCGTCCCGCAATACAATGGCTGCTTGACGCACGATGTCATTTGAGAGCGTGTCCCCAAGCGCGCGTGAAAGCATGTCGGCGAAATTCCGGCTTACGCTAGCTTTATCGGGCGCTTCGGTTTCCGGCGCGTCTTGGGCGTGATTCAGATCAAGGGTTATTTCAGCGGCGTCAGCATCCGTCCGAACGGCGCTTGCCTGCAACGCTTGCGGTTGCGTGGTTGAGGGATCCATAGTACGCGCATCGTGTATCTCAACGCTATATCTATCCTTGCGCTTTGCCCGTGAAACTCTTCCCTCGCCGTCCGTCTTCTGCGCCTGTTGCTGCGCCGCCGTTTCTTTTGTCAAGAGCGGCTGTTCAGCCGCAACGCCGGGCGGAATTTCACCGGCGCTTGGGGCGGCTTCTTTCTTCCGCCCGCCAGTTTTTACGACGGTTTCGGCGGCGTCCCTTCCGGCGTTCGGCTTCAAAGACGGAGCGCCGTCGGCAACTGGAAGCGCCGCTTCCTGTAGGCGCGCGGGAGCGGACGCGGCTTTAGGAAGCGCGACTCCCGCCGCGCTGACGAAAAGATCTTTTTTGTCTTGCTCGGCGCCGGAGGGAGAAGACGCTGTTTTCCGCGTCTTTCCGGTGGAATCAGAGATTTTGTTTGCAAAGAGAGCCTCTATTCCCCGCGCTTCCTGGTGTTGAGAAGAAATCTTTTTCTTGTTTTCTACCGGAGCTTGCTTTGCAACAGAAAGAATTTCCCGCGTTTGCGCCGTTTGCCTCGCTTGGGCGGTCGCCGGCTGTTTTTTTTGCGCCGCAAGCCGCTGAACACGCTGTTTCACCGCGTCGCCTGTCGCCTCGGCGCCAACCGCTGAATTCTGCGACAATGCGACGCGCAAACCGGCGATCATTTGAGCGAATGCGCCCAGTTTGTCGTTTTTGCCCGTTTTACCGCCCATTTTTGAAATCGCGGAAATTTCGTTTTGTTCTGAAATTTTTTGACTGTCTGTTTGAGCGGATACCTGAAGTTGCAATCCGTCCTCCTCACTCTTTGCGGAAGACTGAATTTTATGCGTAAACCGCATCGTGCGTTTAATTCAAACTTTGAGGTCTCCCCGCCATTTTGCGTTGCAATGTCGCCGCCCTTTCAGGGGGCAAAAGCGAAATCCAGTACGATACGATGGAAGAAGAGCCTTCAGCCTGAGCGATTTCTTCAGCCTTCCGAAAAATGTCTATCACATCCTGATCGTCCATATTTCCAATAATTTCCACCGCGTTCTGCGGCGGCATACCGGTTAAATAGCGCGCATTCTGCTCGACATTCTTATTTTTATTTTCGGCGTCTTTGATTGAAGCGTTGAATGAATTTTCCCGCTCATCAAGCGATTTCTGCCGTTCTTCCAGTTCTTTGGCCATTTGTTCGATCTCTTGCTGACGAGATTGTAGTTCCCGCTCGTATTTTTCGAGTTCGAGGTCGCGCAAATTCAACGCCTCAAGCCGCACCGCAAGCCGTTCCGAGTCCAGTGAAAGCGGTTCATCTACACTAACCGCTTGCTGTGAGCGAGCTTCGCGTCCAAAAATCCGATATACCGGGGCGAGCAGACTCTTTACGTCAATCACATTGAGGTAATCGAACCATACGAGTCCGCCTGCCGCCATAGCGATAATGAGCAACAGCAATACGATTATTCTGCCTAATACACGGGGCTTTCCGTAAGTAATCACCGCTTTTCTCCTAAATTCATGCAAGGTTTAGGATGCATTACATTTCTTTATACTATATGTTCGGCGGGGTTTAGTCAAGGATTATAATGAACCTTTTTAAAGACAGACTCGGTTGTTAAAAAAATATAATTGAACCTGACACGCTCAATTAACAACGGCTTTCCCAATTGGGAAAGCCGCCTTAGATTAGATAAAAAAACGGGGCTTGGACCGCTTTTTCGAACACTTTTCCTGAAAACTTTGGAAAAAACTCAATAATTGTTCGCCTTGATCTGGAAATACGCCTTGGCGTGGCTACAAACAGGACACACTTCCGGGGCTTTCTTGCCAATGACGATATGACCGCAATTGGAGCAAATCCATGTCTGATCGCCGTCGCGGGAGAAAACAAGTCCGCCTTCCACATTGGCGAGGAGTTTGCGGTAGCGTTCCTCGTGTTCCTTCTCAATGGCGCCGACCATCTTGAACAGGGCCGCGATCTGGGTGAAGCCTTCCTCTTTGGCGTCTTTTTCAAAACCGGCGTACATGTCGGTCCACTCGTAGTTTTCACCGGCGGCGGCGTCTTTCAGGTTGGCGATTGTGTCGGGAACGTCATTGCCATGCAGCAATTTGAACCAAATTTTCGCATGTTCTTTTTCGTTGTCCGCCGTTTCCCTGAAAAGAGCGGCGATTTGCACATAGCCTTCTTTCTCGGCTTTTGATGCGTAATAGGTGTACTTATTACGCGCCTGTGATTCGCCTGCAAACGCGGTTTGCAGATTTTTTTCGGTCTTTGACCCTTTGAGTTCCATAAAATTCTCCTTTAGAAAGATGATATGCTATAATGGATATACATATCCATATATGCCATGTATAGGAAATAGTATCCGCCAGCCAGCCGGCTCAACCGGCTGACTCTTCTTCCATATGATTTTTTTGCGCCGCACTTTGCGCCGCGCACTCCTTGCAAATTCCCCAAAAGATGATGTCGTGCTTCTCAAGTACGAAGCCGTCACACGTTGATGCGACGTTTTGCATCTGTTCTTGATAAGGAAACGCCGCGTCTTGCACAGCGCCGCAACGCTTGCATACGGCGTGGTAATGAGGCGGCATGGTTGTGTCGAAACGCTCAGCCCCGCTCGGTATAAGAACCCGCCCCAATACGCCGGAGGCGGTGAGATTATGCAGGTTGCGGTACACGGTTCCCCGGCTTATATTTGGGTGTTTTCGAACAATAACCTGATAAATCTCTTCGGCGCTTGGATGACAGAGGCGTTGCGCCGCCTCCAAAACAAGCCGCTGCTGGATGGTTTTCCTAATCAACAATGGGTATCCTTATTAAGAATAAATCTTAGTAAGGATATACTACTAAAAATTAAATCTTATGTCAAGTGAAATTTTTAAAAAAAGCGGCTTTTTCAAAACGCGCCCTACGAACGGAAAATTGTGAAAGAGATCGGGATGCATTTCCAAGCAATTTAAAAATAGCAGGAAGATGAACATATACAAGCGTTTCTCTCTTGCGACGAATCGCTTTGCCGGTTATACTTTTTTTATGGAAACATCGTCCGATTTGAATCGCGCCGGCATCGCCTTAACCCAAGCCGGCAAACCCTTTGAGGCCATAGCTGTATTTGACAAAGCGATTTTCCTTGACAAAGACAATCCGGTTCTGTATCTGAACAAAGGGTTGTCCGAACAGAAAACCGGAAATTATGAAGCTGCGGCCAGATGTTTTGAAAAAGCGATTGATCTGCGTTCAAATTTTAGCGATGCATGGGCCGCGCTGGGACTCGTGTACTATGAGAGCGGACGGCTTGAAACCGCGGAGCGTTGCTATGCGCGGGCGCTTGAGGGTGAGCGGAAAAGCGAAACTTTGAACAACCTGGGTGTAGTCTATTTTAATCAGGAACGGTATGAAGATGCGCGGCGGCGCTTTGAAGAGGCTGTGTCTTTGTCCCCGTTTTTCTATGACGCGCTCTATAACCTACGGGATGTCTGTGTGGAACTGGACGATCTTCAAGCGGCGGCCGAGGCTGAACGGGCTATACGCTTGCTGAAATTGAGCGCGGGATGATGATAGAACTGGAAAACGGAGTTGTGTAAAACATGGTAATTTTGTACGTTGCGGAAATAGTGGGGAAAGCCGGTGTGTTCGCCGTAAAACAAGGCTTGCCGGAACTGAAGAAGCGGAAGCGCATCGACTTTGTCATTGCGAACGCGGACGGCGCGACCGGCGGCGGCGGACTGGGGCGGAATCACGCGGCGTACCTCCGCAAACTCGGATTGCATATTCTCACCTTGGGGGAATGCGCTTTTTATAAAAAGGATTTGGTTGAAACCATTGACAAAATGCCGTATGTGTTGCGCCCTGGCAACCTCAGCAGCGAAGCGCCCGGATACGGCTCCTATATTTACAAATTAGGCGAGGTAAAAATCGCGGTCGCCGTGATCATAGGGCAAAGCGGGTTTTCGCGTATGCACGGCGACAATCCGGCCGCCCTTCTGCCGTCGCTTTTGGAGCGGCTTCACAAGGAAACCCCCATCGTTATCGTTGACTTTCACGCAGGCGCGACTGCGGAAAAACGCACCCTCTTTGCCGTCGCGGATGGACTTTGCACCGCAGTCATAGGCTCTCATACCCGCGTCCAAACCGCAGACGAAGCTGTGTCGCCGAAAGGGACTGCGGTTATCACCGACGCGGGGCGGACGGGCAGCGTCGAGTCCGTGGGCGGCGCCGACGCGCAGACCTGCATCCAAGAGTACCTTACCGGCATTCCCGATTGGACAAAAGAAACATGGGCGAAGCTGGAATTGCAGGGCGTTCTGCTGGATGTGAATAAAAATGGGAAGGCGCTTTCCATAGAACGGGTGCGGCTCCCTGTCATGGGAAAAGAGGATCATGAAGGGCAGAATCCATAGTATAGAAGGAAAGACTGTCTTCTTGCTGCCTGAACAGGCGGGTTGTTTCGGCTGCATGGCGCAGGAACGCTGCCGAAAGTTCCAACTCATTGCCGCGGAAAACTGGACGGGGCGGGAACTTTCTCCAGGTCAGTTTGTGGAAACGGAAACAGCGAAACAATCGCTTGTCCGGCAGACGCTTTCGTCACTGCTTCCGCTGTTTATCGGCTTTACCGCAGGCTTCGCGCTTGCCGGCGTTTTCTCCCCTTTATCGGGAGGCGGGATGCGGGGAGCGGCTGGAGTCGCGGGCTTATTCCTCGCGGGATTCGCCGTTTATGCGTTGCGGAAGCGGTTTCCCGATAAAAGCCGCCCTCATATCGTCAGGGTTATACACCTCTTTTAAAAACAAGCGGCGTGAAAAATCTCGGCTTATAATATCTGCGGAGGCAAGTCCGGGTCATAAAAGCCGCTCTTCCAATCAAAAAAGCCTTTCCAAAGGTTCATTTGTCGGCTCATGTACGCATTGAGGTTCTGGAAAAGACTCAAAATAGTACTTGTTTATACTTCAAGAGTATTGTATATTATACAAAGAGGGAAAAGAAAACCCAACGACCGCTCTTGAGAGGGTCAATTCAGCCGGACATAAGGTCGGTAGGCGCGCTCCTACGGGATTGCAACCGAGTGCGCAAAGGAGAGTTGTATGAAAGGGACGAGGGGGTACACGGATATGGGCGCTGTATTTGATGAGATTTTTGAGGCAGCCCGTGATTTACATGACGAATTCAGTAGAAATTTTAACAGGTTTGGTGATGACCGTTCAGCACGAAATGGCAATTCGCGCTGGCCGTTTGATGAAAACATTGATTATTACGCGAATTACGCATATCCGCCCATGAATGTGTACATGACAAGCGACAGGAGCATGGTGTTTGAGTTTGCCCTTGCGGGTTTTGACGAGAAAAATATAAATCTTTCATTCCAAGGCGATTATATGGTTTTTTCCGCTAAAATCGGAGACGATCCCCTAAATGAGGAAAGCGCCGCAGATGCTGAAGTCAACGGAAACGGCGGCAATTACCGGTACTTCAAACGCAGACTCAAGTTCAAAAACATTGAGAAGCAGAAATACTTTGTTCCGCAGGACAAATACGATCAGGAAAATGTAAAAGCCGTGTTCAAGAACGGCGTTCTCAAGGTTATCGTTCCTCCCAAGGATGAACCTGATTTGAACGACGGCATCAAAATTGAGATCGTCAAAGAAGGCGTATAGTTTTTCTCACTTGCCCCTTGAATCAAATTTTTTTTATGATAAAATAAGTTAATGGAGGGAAATATGACCGTAGCTGAGGCGGTGGCAATACTGGAAGGGCAATTTTTTTCCGGTGAGGATAAATCCAACATGGAAGTGGCATCCGTCTGTGGAGCTGATCTTATGAGTGATGTGATGGCTTTTGTAAAGGACAGGGTTATTCTTTTAACCGGATTGGTAAATCCGCAGGTTATCAGAACCGCAGAGCTGTTGGATATACACTGTATTATTTTTGTACGGGGCAAGACGCCAAGCCGTGACATGATCGATATGGCGAATGACTCGGATATTATCCTCGCCGGTACGAAACTGTCGATGTTCTTGGCCTGCGGCAAGCTGTACGAATCCGGTCTGAAAACGGGAGGAACGCGGCGCATCTAAACGGTCGTTCATTATTGCGGCAAAGGATGCGAAATCTAAAACCGTCCCCTGCCGAAACCTATTCCGCAGGCCTCGTCGCTTGCGGAATAGGCGAGTTTCCCTGTTGGAAACAGCATGGAACCATTCTGCTTTTTCTCTCAATGAAATATGAAATAGACACCAGTCTTCTTTTGGAACGCGCCTTGTACGAGGGGAAAGATGTTTTCGCCCCGAAAATCATCAATGACAAATTGCAATTTTTTCAAATTTTCGAGCGTGACCGTACCGGGCGATGGGAAGCCGGGGCGTTTGGCATTCGGGAGCCGGTTTCCCGGAAGGCGTTGTCGCCACGACATTTTCCCTGCCTCATTATAACGCCCGGACTTGCCTTTGACAGGAATGGCAACAGACTGGGACGCGGCAAGGGTTATTACGACCGGTTCTTCGCGGAATTGGACGCGCAAAATCTGCCGTATTTCAGCGTGGGGCTTTGCATGCCTTCCCAAATTGTTGACCGCGTTCCCGCAAAGCCGTGGGACAAGAAAATGGACGCCGTGTTGGATGTTTCCCGATTGTAAGCCAGCCAGCGTTAGCATACAACGGTCGGTACGAGACGGCTCTTTGGAGGTGAGGCGGAACGGCCTCGTCACATCAGTATGGCAGGATAAATAACGCTTGACAAATTAAAGGAAAAAACGAAGCTAGATGCCCAAAATGTATTAGGGTCTGTATATTGCATACAAACGAAAAGACGTTCCAATAATCGCAAGGGCAATAATAATAGCCTCAATTATTTACGCATTATCACCAATAGATTTAATCTCTGACTTTATACCGGTGTTAGGCTATGTGGATGACTGGAGAGAACCTCTGGAAACTCCGGTTGGAATTACGCAAACACAATTTTCTCCACAGGGTAAGAGGCGGTTCCAAAACTTCAGTTTTGGAACCGCCTCTTATTAGAAAAATAGTGGAGTTGTTCGGAAATTGAGGTTTTCGAACAAATGCCTTAAAATGCAATTCCACAGCCGGCAAGCGCTGGTTCATTGGCGAGAATTTGTAAGACTTGCGAGACGCAACCGGGTTGTCGAACAAGTCCAT
>JAITIK010000091.1 GCA_031279555.1 Treponema sp.
AAAAATATGAGCGTTTTATCTATCTTGCTGGCATTCTATCGCCAATGCTGTGAATCTTCGGCTCTAAAATCGCTTGAACCGCTAAAAAAGCGGATTGACTCTCTTGAGCAAAACGCCGCGTCCGCTTATACTGGAAAAATGCCCCCTGTAAAACAGAAAGAACAACCTATGGCGCGCCATTTGGCGGGCATGAAACCTGTCGCCCTAAAGGGGCGTCCTGTAAGGCGCGGCATTGACCCAACGCGGGCAAGGAGATGCGCAATGAAACTGGCGCTTATTGGTTATGGAAAAATGGGCGTACGGATAGAAGAAATCGCTGTGGCGCGAGGGCATGAGATTGCCGCCGTCATCGATCCTCATGCCAAAGAGAAAACGTCGCGACTGGGCGCGGAGATCGCCGCATCCTTTGACGCGGCTGACATTGCGAACAACCTCGGCGAGGCGGATGTTGCGATTGAATTCACCCAGCCGGATAGCGTCGTCGGCAATATACGAGAGCTTTCCCGAAGGCGTATTCCGGCGGTGATTGGCACGACAAACTGGTTCCACCGCCTTGACGAGGTGAAGCGCATCATAGAAATGGACGGCTCGCGGCTTTTATATGCGCCGAATTTCTCTCTGGGTGTGAATATTCTTTACCGCATCGTGTCTTACGCCGCTCAATTGATGGACTCTTTCCCTGAATATGACGTGGGCGGCTACGAAATTCACCATAATGAGAAGAAAGAAAGCCCGTCCGGGACGGCGAAAATCCTTGTTGAGAAGATTATCACTGCAATGAAACGCAAAAAAACGCCGGTATGGGATGCGCTTGACCGTCCGCCGTCGCCGGAAGAGATTCATTTTTCCAGTTTGCGCGTCGGAGCGGAGCCAGGATCCCATGCGGCGCGTTTCGATTCCCCGGCTGACACAATAGAAATAAAGCACACGGCGCGCAACCGCGACGGATTCGCGCTCGGCGCGGTGCGGTGCGCGGAATGGCTTGCAAACGAAGAAGACGGCGGCGTTGAACGCCGGGGCGTTTTCACCATAGATGATTTTTTGGAGGATGTGTGAACAAAGACATAGGCTTAGATTTTAGAGGTGCGTTTACCGCGCTCGTCACCCCGATGAAGGCGAACGGCGATGTTGATTACGAGGGCTTCCGTACGTTGATTGATTTTCAACTCGCCCAAGGCGTTGACGGTCTCGTACCGCTTGGAACAACCGGAGAAACGCCGACGCTGGATGAAGACGAAGAAGAAAAGCTCATAAAAATAATAGTGAAAGAGGCGAAGGGCAAGGTTCCGCTTATTGTAGGCGCCGGCTCCAATTCCACAAAGTCAGCCGTGGCTTACACCAAACGGGCGAAAGAACTCGGCGCGGACGCGGCTCTTGTGGTGACGCCCTACTACAACAAGCCCAATGATGAGGGCGTTTTCCTGCATTTTGAGACCGTGGCGAGAGAGGGTGGCGTGCCCATCGTCATCTACAACATAGCGTCCCGCACCGGGAAAAATATCGGCGTACCGCTCATGGAAAAGCTGTCCTTGATTCCGGGCGTCATCGGCGTAAAGGAGTCCTCCGGCGACATCGGTCAGATGGGAGACATCATCGCGCTTGCCAGAAAACGCAAAGCGGAAGGCAAAGATTTCTTCGTCCTTTCCGGCGATGACGCGCTCGCCCTGCCCGCGCTTGCGCTCGGCGGAGACGGCGTCGTTTCGGTGGCGTCCAACCTCGCGCCTGCAAAAGTCGCCGCGCTCATCAACGCCGGTCTTGACGGCGATTTTGCGACAGCGCGAACATTGCACTACGAACTGTTGCCTTTCATCAAGGCGGCGTTTATTGAAACAAACCCCATCCCCATAAAAGCGGCTCTGGAGATGGCGGGGCTTCCCGCAGGGCCCGTTCGCCCGCCACTCGCCCCCCTCTCGGAAAGCGGCAGAAAAGTTCTGGAAGCGGCGGTGAAAGGGCTGAATACCTGAAGTGGAGTACTAACACTAGAGGCTGTTCCAAAACCAACCCGAACGTAGTTCGCTGTTTTGGAACAGCGAACTACTATAATCATAAACAAGGAGCGTTTTATGAAAATCGGCGTTAAACTGACAGTCACCATCAGCATCTTTAATATCATCGGCATCATCCTTTTAGCCGGCGTCACTCTCACTTTGTCACGGAGGGAAATCAGCAGGCTTGCGGATGAGCAGGCGAAAAGCATCGCGATCCAGAGCGGCGAAAAGATACGGAACTGGTTTGGGGAGTACGCGGACGCAGCGAGGACGCTTTCCCGTATCATGGAAGGGTACAAAAATATACCCGTTGAGCAACGGAGGGAGTATTTCAATTTTATACTGAAACAGATGCTTGCGTCGCATCCTGAAGTGTCCGGGATTTATGCGAACTGGGCGGCGAACGCTCTGGACGGTATGGACGCGGAGTTCGCCAACACCAGTGGAACAGACGAGACAGGGCGGTATATACCGGGAGGGTATCACGGACCTCAAGGTCCTGCGTTAGGGGCTATCAAGGGGTTTGAATTTGATATGGTCATGCAAGTGACCGGAGGCGAGGAGTTCGTATTTGAACCTTCGGTGGTTTCCATAGGAGGTAAGAACAGATTAGTAGCGAATATTTGCATCCCCGTAAAAGATCAGGGCAAGATGGTGGGGAGCGCCGGAATGACCCTTGACTCGTCAATGATACAGACCATGATCAACGAGGTTAGACCTTTCGGAGACGGCTTCGCGCTGGCGTTCAGTCCAGGCGGTACTGTCGCGGCGCACACCGACCCAAGCCGTCTTGGAAAGAACATTCGGGAATCCGAAGCCGACGTCTTTGGACCCTTCCTTGACGTTATGGTTGCCACGGTTGCCGCAGGAACCTCGGCGTCCTTTTCATACCGTCCGCCTCGGTCGGATACAGCCATTCGGTACTATGCGGTGCCATTTATGGTTGGGCATTATTCCAAAGCGTGGAGCCTCGTGGTCGGCGTCCCTCAGACGACGATCATGGCGCCGGTCTACCGCATGATCAGCGTATGCCTCGCTATCGGATTCCTTACCATTATCATCATGTCCACAGGCGTTTTTTTCATGGCGCGTTCCATTAGCCGCCCCATCAACAACCTCGCGCTAATGCTCAAGGATATTTCCGAAGGGGAAGGAGACCTCACCAAAACGATTGCGATTACGGATCATAATGAAATCGGCGATCTCGCTCATTACTTCAACCTCACCATAGGCAAAATCAAAAACCTCGTCATATCCGTAAAGAAAGAGGCGGATTCTCTCTCTGAAACCGGCTCGGATCTCGCCTCAAATATAACGTCAACCGCGTCTTCTATCAGCGAGATTACGGCGAACATCCAAAGCATAACATCCCAGACCGGCAAACAGCGAGCGAGCGTCGCCAGCGCCGGCGCGATTATGGGAGGAGTGGTGAAAAATATCGAAACGCTCAACAGTCATATTCAAAAGCAAACGGAGCGTGTCACGCAGTCTTCCTCAGCGGTGGAGGAGATGCTGGCGAATATCCAAAGTGTAACGCAGACGCTGATAAAGAATGAGGAATATGTCGCCAACTTGTCAGAAGCGTCGGAAAGAGGACGCGCCGGCTTGCGGGAGGTTTCCGCGGACATTCAGGAAATAGCCAAGGAATCCGCCGGGCTTTTGGAGATAAACGCTGTGATGAAAAACATAGCCAGCCAGACAAACTTGCTCTCAATGAACGCGGCTATAGAAGCGGCCCACGCCGGAGAAGCGGGGAAAGGCTTCGCGGTCGTCGCCGACGAGATCAGGAAATTGGCGGAGTCCTCCAGCGGCCAATCAAAGACCACAAACGATGTGCTGAAAAAGATAAAAGACTCCATTGACAAGATCTCGAAATCGACCGAGGGGGTGCTGTTGAAGTTTGAGGCTATAAATGAGGGGGTCCGGCAGGTGACGAAGCAGGAGGCGAATGTCCGTAGCGCTATGGAAGAGCAGGGAGAGGGAAGCAAGAGCATTCTTGAATCTACAGCCGGATTAAACGAAATCACCGGAGAAGTCCAAAAGAGCGCGAGTGGGATGCTTGAGGGAAGCCGGGAGGTGATGAGAGAAAGCGACGCGCTTGAGCGTATAACCGAAGAGATACGCGACGGTATGCGGGAGATGGTTTCGAGAGTGGAACGGATAGACAGTACGGTGCAACAAGTGAATGGCATCAGTATGAATAATAAACAACAGGTTGAGCGGCTTATCCGAGAGGTTTCCCACTTTAAGGTTTTTTAATTTTGCTTTAAGGGGGGGGGGGGGGGCAAGGATAAAACGTTGGGGTTTATCCATGCGCACCCCTTTAGCGAAGGCGGCCGGCTGGCGTCGGCGGCTTATTCGCCGGCGCCGTACAAAATGCCGGCGATAAAATCGAGATTCTCTTGATCGGGCAATGGTCCCGTTGTTATTTCATTGTCAAAGAAAATCACCTTCTTTTCCGCCGGATCGTATCGAGGCCATTGTGTGCCGCTGGGAGTGTCAGGGCCGTTGTTAGGATCGCCGGTCTTGATGAAGTTGATCCACCGCGTGTGCAGTTCTTTTGCGAGCCTTTCATGCTCCGCGCCGATAAGCCCGCTTAGCGCGAGATTATTAAACGCATACGGCAATTCCGCCATATGGGCCGCTCCCAATGCCGCCGAGCCGCCCGGCGCAACGAAATTAAAGTTGTACATAAAAACGGCGTTGTTAGGAGCGAGCGCATCCGCAAACACTTTTTCACCGGCGTTAAACCATGTGTACGCTAAAATCTGTTGAGCCCTTTGCGCCGCGCTGTTATGTTCGTCTATTGGAAACCGCTCCGCAACCGCCGCAGCCCAATCTTCGCCAATCATGCTGGCTGTAAAGGTTTCATAGTATCTGCTATCGGCTGTAGGCGGGATGAAGAGCGTGCCTTCATCGCGGTTAAATCCGAGAAGCAGATTTACCGCGTTATAATTCCCCTCGCGCAGGGCCGCCGCCGGATCTTTTGGGAGCGCGCTGCCGTCAAACACCGGCGTCAGAAAAAATGATGTCTGTGGCCCCGCTTGATTCACTATAAACGGACTAAGGTAATTCAGAACATATCCATCCAGTCGCCGCAAATAGGCGAGACCCTCGGCGGTGTCCGAGGCGCCGAAAACGCCCGCCAGCGCCTGCGACCGCTCTATAGATTTTTGCAAGTCGCCGCGGGACGACAGCGACCGCATAGCGAGAATGGAGCCGCTCTCCATAATGGCGCCGCTGAACAGCCCTTTCGCGAGAGGGCTCAACACAAGGGCCGAAACGCTCCAACTGCCGGCTGATTCGCCTCCTATCGTCACCCGATCGGGGTCGCCGCCGAACTCGGCTATATTGTCCCGAACCCACTCAAGCGCTTTGATCTGATCCAGGATGCCCCAGTTTCCCGTTGTTCCGTACTGCTTGTAGGTTTCGTTGGAGGCAAAGAAGCCCAAGGTGCTGAGCCTATAGTTGATCGTCACCGCCACCACGCCGTTTTGCGCGAAGCTCGTACCGTCGAAAGTCTTCTGATTCCCGCTCCCGAATCCGTAGCCGCCGCCGTGAATAAACACATACACCGGCAACTTGTCGTTTTTTTTAGGCGCGGAAGGAGTCCAGACATTCAGAATAAGAGCGTCCTCGGATTGTTCCGTACTGTCCAGCGGTATGGGAACAGTAAGCCACTGGGTTATTATAGGCCCGGATTTCGTACAATCACGGACTTCCGTCCACGGCTCCGCATCTTGGGGCGGAGCGAAACGCAACTCTCCGGTGGGAGCTTTCGCATAAGGGATGCCTTTATACGCATAAACACCATTCGCCTGGACTCCCTTGATGGGTCCATTCTTTGTAACGAGAGACGCTCCCGACGACGCTCCCGACGCAAAGAGCGCTCCCGCTGACAAAAAGAACAGCAGCCACGCCATTCCTATAAAAACGTTTGAATTTCGATTACGCAATTCAATACCTCCTTTGTTTATATTATATTATTTTATAAGAAACGACTAGTTGTAAGAAATGACAAATTATAAGAAATGGCGAGGAAAGCGGAGCGCGAATGGCGCGAGCGGAGCGCGGAAGCCGATCTGCGCTTGATAAAGAAAGCGGAGCGCTTCCGCGTGCAAGCGGATGCCGCAAGAACGCCGCCTATAGCGAACACCCCGGGCCGCTCCGCCTTGTGCCGACAATCCAGAGGGCGTCGCCGGGCTATGGAGGATCAACAGGGCGCGACTGTCAGCCTTGCCATTAATGCCGTAAGGCGTTGGACGGCCAATTGGCGTATAGGGCGCGTGGCTCAGGGATCGCGCCAAGCGCCCGCCCCATCGTC
>JAITIK010000105.1 GCA_031279555.1 Treponema sp.
ACAGGTTCCTGCAATGGATTTTCCTGCAATTGGCCTGAAAGATCCGGCTCATCTATGATCACATCAGAAAGATCGATGTCTTCGGCCTCCAGTTCATGCTCTGCGGCGGGATCCGCTTCAAGGTAACTGCTGTCTTCCGGCGCGGGCGTAATAAGTTCAACGCCTTCTTCCCGCAACCGCCGCAGTTCTTCCGTATCCGTTGACGGATCTAGAAGAACTTTCTCAATTTCAAAAGAAATTTCCTCAGATGTCTCTGGGGCAGGTTCAATCCCCACCGCTTCCAGCGTATCTTCGAGTAAATCCTCTCCCGCTTCCTCAATAAAGTCCGCAGATATGAGGACATTATCAAGCTCATTACCGGTAAGAGCGATCTTTTCATCATCTGAATCGTCAAAGAATCCGCCTTGCGCGCTTTGCGGCGTCGCATCCTCTTTTTCGGCTTTCGGCGGATTTTCTTCTACAGGCTTCGGTGCGTAAACCGCTGGTTCGTGGGCGCGGATCGCAAGAAAATCCTGTTTAAGAGTTGATAGTTCCTGTCGTATGGAGGACAATTCTTCGGCAATACGCAACAAGAGTTCAGTGGAGAGGTTTGTCTGTGTTACGGGTTGCGCAGTTGGTTTTTCCGGCTTCACTTCGACCGGCGTATCTACGGCTGGCGCAGATGCATTACTAGCCTCCGCTTCCACAGTCTCCGGCGCGGGAGAATTTTCAAGCGGCTGCGCCGCCGATTCTTCAATTTCCGGCGCAAACGCCTCGTCTGCGGCTCCTTCCCTTTCCGCGGGAACAGCCTCCGCTTCCACAAACGCTTCGCCTTCAGCGGACGCTTCCTCTCCTTCAACTGGCTTCGACTCCGCTTCCACAGTCTCCGGCGCGGGAGAATTTTCAAGCGGCTGCGCCGCCGATTCTTCAGTTTCCGGCGCAAACGCCTCTTCTACGGCTCCTTCCCTTTCCACGGGAACAGCCTCCGCTTCCACAAACGCTTCGCCTTCAGCGGACGACGCTTCCTCCCCTTCAACTGGCTTCGACTCCGCTTCCACAGTCTCCAGCGCGGGAGAATTTTCAAGCGGCTGCGCCGCCGATTCTTCAGTTTCCGGCGCAAACGCCTCGTCATCTTCATCAGGAATTTCATCATCCTCAAAGGGGGAATCGTCCAAGAGATCTTCCAAGAAGAGTTCTGTTATTCCTCTTTCGGCGATATCTTCCGCCTGTGCCAGAACTTCTTCACTAATGGCGGCGTTTTCGCCGCCTACATCTGTTTGCGCAGTTTCACCGCCGGAAACGCCGCGTTCAAATGCGTTCTCACTGGATGCGGCTTCATCAATGGCGGACTGCCCAGACGCCGGCTCTGCGGCTTCCTCCGCATCGCCTCCAAAAGACAACGCGTCAATGGTCGGCACTTCTGAGATTTTCTGATTTTCCTCCGTTAGAAAATCAGGATCCGCTTTAAGAATATCTTCCACTTGCAATTCTTCAATATCATCAACTCCGGGATCAAACATGCTGTCGAATGACATAGCGTCTAAATCTTCGGCGCCATTTTCCAAATTTTCCGGTATAAACTCTTTCTCAAAATCATCAATATCCTCTTCCACAGGTAAATCCAACCCATCGGCTGAAATCTCTTCAATTTCACCAATTTCGAAATTGGGTGACGATTCATCATTGAGAATAGAAAAATCAATATCTTCCTTCTCACTCGCGCTTGTCTCGGCAGGGTCGCTTTTCACCCATACGCCGTATTCATCTAGTTCGCTGGCTGATCCTGCGCCATTCTGATTATCATGTATTGAAGATTCTTTATCGTTTGCCATGCAAAAGTCTCCCTTTTCAACGATTATACTATATCATAAACTATAAGTCAATTTTAGACTAGAGTTTTTTATTGTTTTTTGACGCTTTTTCTTATGCCTTTATCAGAAGCGCCGCAACACCCTGACTTGGCATGAAAGCGGAAAAAAACTAACTCTGCAAGCGGGACAACTCAAGCATCGCCTTTTTCCTGACAAGCGGCGGCTTGTCGGAAGCGGCGAGGCCAGTAAGGATGGTCACGCCAAAGGGAATCACAGGCGGACCTGAAACACGGCAGAGCGAACCGACCGCCACGGCGACTGCGGCAAGCGCCTGTCCATCCCTGCTGACTATAGGCGGAATGATGGTTTGCGCAAAGGCTTTCATGGCCACGCCATCAGGATCAACCCCGATGCGTCCTATCGCTTCCGCAGCGGCGGCTTTTACCTGCGGGTCTTTGTCGTTGAGGAACAAATCGGCGAAAAACGGGACAAGCTCATGGGAGCCGAATAAAGCCAAAAGGCGCGTCGCTTCGACGCGGTGTACAAGGCTCACCGGCGGATGAGCCGCCGGTATGGAAAGACTGTTTCGCGCGCTGCCGGCGATCTCTTTCAAATAAACGATGAAGCCCGGCTCGTCTTCTCCCAACTGCCCCCGCTTGATTTTTTCCCGAATCCGGTTGAATTGGCGGGTGATGTCAAAATCGCTGAATTGGTTGTAATAATTGGAACGCTGGGGCGGAAGTTCTCCCAGTCCGTAGCCGCCTTGCGCAACGGCTCCATAAAGGGAATTTACCCCCAGTCCGTCCATGTGTTCAAGCTGGAACGCATAGAGCAACCAATCGCCGCCGCCTGAGTACAGAATGCCGTCCTTGCCGAAAGCCGGCATTGAGGCGGCGTTCTGTATATCAAGCTTCCATTTCAACGCGCCGTTGCGGTGGAAGCCCGCGGCTCTTGAAACGCTCAAAGCATAAACGCCCTCTTCCCCGTTCATAAGACTCGTCTCATCCGCGCCTAAAAGCCCGGCGTCGGCTTGCCAGCGGATTTCCCCTTCCATGGAAAGAAGGATGACATTCCCGTCTGACAGCGCAACGGCTATGTCGCCATTGTATTCGCTTGCGGCAAGAGGCGCGCTTGGAAGCCGAAAAAATACCCGCGCATCCTCAAACGCATCTCCTGTATGGGTGAATATCTCGCCGGCGCCGTCCCTGTACCACACCAAAACCGCATTTTCGCCGCTTTTTCCCCTTATAGAAACAAGGACGGCCGGCGCGCCGGCAATATCAATATCCGTTGTCTTCCCAAACGGACTGATTTGAACTATTTTGCGCATGGCGTAGCCGCCGGCAGAGCCGCCGTCACCCTCAATAGCGAACAAGATGCCGCCCTGTTTATCAAGAGCGGGCGGTATGATCGTTTCCCCTTCTACGCGCCATGTCCAAAGGCTTTTGCCTTCGTTGTTAAAACAGAAAATCGTCCGAGCCGTCGGCGCAAAAATGCGTCCGTCCCAGCCGACCATGACGGGAGCGGTGATGGGCGCGTCGAGATTGACGCGCCACAACTCCTCCCCCACCCTGTTTAGGGCGAACAAGCGTCCGTTTGTCCTGCACAAATAGCTTGCGCCGTTCCAAGAACGGGTCAGAAAGGGACAGAGCTTCCCAGAAGCGAAGTGCTCCCACAAAAGCGCCCCTTGCCACGAATACGCCTTGACGCCGCCGCTGTCAAGCGCGATGACAACGGAACCGGCTTGCGCTGACGGCGCGCCGATCACAACGCCTGCCACAGCCTTCTCCCAAAAAGCTTCCATCACAGTTCGGGTTTGGGCTCCAAGAGAACACGAGAAAATGAAGAACGCTTTAAATAATAAAACATATTTTTTCATTATACATGTGAGGCTGTTTCAAAACGTGAAGTTTTGAAACTAGCCCATTTAAAACACATTCAGAAACGGCTTGAAGAACGCGGCGAACAGGCTGCCCGCTGTTATAGGAGCGGGATCAAAAAGCGGTTGGATAGAAATGACAAAAAACACAAGCGCGCTAAAACAGATCCCCTGAAAAACGCCCAGAAAAAACCCGAGAAATTTATCGATTCCGCCCAAATTGGTCCGATCCATGATGTCGGAGATGAGCTTCTCCAAAAATTTCATCACCAGAAAAACGATGATGAACAGGGCGATAAAACTCAGTATTTCAGGCGCGACTTTGACTCCCGCCAAGCTGGGCAACTCTTTACGGATAAATGCGGCCCCGTTTTTATAAAAGAAAAAACCCGCCGCAATGCCCAGCGCCGTAGCGCCGATGGAGAACGCTTCTTCCACGAATCCCTTCAACATGGCGCGTATCGCAAAAACAAGAATGAGACCAAAACAGACAATATCAATGACCGCCAACTGTATGCCCCTTCCCTTCGTTTTATTTCGCTTCTTCGCCGGTGATTTCGGCGATTATACTATCCGCAACAATCCGCGCCCCGTCGCGGATTCCCACAGCTAAAGACGCCTTTGCCATAGCCGCGCGTTTTTCATCGTCAGCCGCAAGCTCCGCGATTATCTCGACAAGACGCCTCGTTTCATTGACGACAATCGCCGCGCCCGCTCTCTCAAAAAAACGGGCGTTCTCCACCTGATCGCCCCGCGTACCTGAACCCCGCAACGGAATAAGCGCCATAGGCTTGCCGGCTGCGGCGCATTCCCACACGGTTCCCGCGCCGCTCCGCCCAACCGCAAGCTCCGTAGCCGCAAGTACGTGCGGCATATCTTCCTCTATATAACGGTACGGCTTGTATCGTTCGGAAGCCGGCGTGTCCCACTCGGCTTGCCCTGTCTGATGAACCACAACGTAATATTTCGTTAACTCATCAAGATGCTCGCGGACAAGATCGTTTATTTCCTTCGCTCCCTGGCTGCCGCCCAATACGAGCAATATTCTTTCTCTATCATCCACACCTAAAAACGCGCGCCCCCGCTTTTTGTCAGCGGTTCTGAATACATCGCGCACCGGATTGCCGGTTACGGTGATCTTGCGGTGATAAGCCGCCGGAAATTGGGAAACCGTGTCCTGATACGCCGTAAAAATCCTCTTTGAAAACCGGCTGTTGATTCTGGTGGCGAGTCCGGGACTGAAGTCTGACTCATGGGTGAACACCGGTATGTTCAAGGAAAACGCCGCGACAACAGGCGGCGCGCTTACAAAGCCGCCCTTGGAAAAGAGCAGACTCGGTTTTTCTCTTTTTAATATCTTTCGCGCCGCAAAAAATCCCGCGATAATTTTAAACACATCCAGAACATTCTGAAGGGAAACATATCGCCTTAATTTGCCCGAAGGAACGCCGAAAAACACTATGTCGCCGCCCTTCTTGACAATGGACGCATCCATGCCCTTGTCCGAGCCAATCCATATAATACGGCAATCAATCTTTTCTTTCAAGGCGTCGACAACCGCGAGTCCCGGGTAAATATGCCCGCCTGTACCGCCGCCCGTATACGCTACAGTAACCATAGCGTATTTCACCATATACTTATATTTTTGTCAAGATCGGTACATCATACAGGAGACGGCTTGTCCGCATACCGCGGTTTGTAGTGCGGTCGCCTCGGTTTGGGGGATATTCCAGGCCGCGTCATTGGCTACGACAACCATAACGAAGGCGCGGCTCCAGTCCGGGAAGGCGTCGTCCGCCTGGGGGATAACGTCATGCCCTTTCATAGACACTTCTTTTGCCCAAAAATCCCGGCGTTATATGGGGTTTCAAGATCGTTCCAACGAGGGTTCCGGAACATTCCGGAGGTTTTGCGGGATACCCCGCAACCGCGCGGATTCAACAGGCGCGGCATTAGGAGAAATTCCTGTCCGGTATGCATTTTGACGGTGAAAAGCCCTTGATTGACTTGAACTGGTGATAAAAATGGTATACGTCCGCAAAACCACATTCCTCCGCTACTTCGGAGACTCGATATTCGCCGGTTTTGAGTAAGTTTTCCGCGTTGCGGACCCGTACTTTTGTAAGATAGCGGTGAATATTCATACCGGTTTCTTTTTTGAAAAGATACCCAAAATACACGGCGCTCAAACACGCTCCATCCGCAAGTTGTTTTACGGAAATCTTTTCGGCGTAATGCCCGATAATGTAGCTCATGGCTTTTCGGACGCGAAAATCTTCGGCTTCTACATCAATATCATAGACAATAAGCTCAAAGAGCCGATACAGTATCTGCAAAAATACGCCGCGCGCCTTCACCGCATATGCGGGACTTCGCTCCGTCCATGCCTTTTTAAGCTCAAAAAAACGGTTCATTATATCATAGCGTACGCCGGTGTGGTGTAAGACGGGAAAAGGAAGAAAGACATTCTCTCCAGTCGCGTTTCTTAAATAAAAATTAACTGAAAAGCAATGCATGAGATTTTCCGGACAGACGCTAGCTTCAAATATGCCGGCAGACGGCAGGCAAAGTAAATCTCCCTTCTCAAGGTTGTAGAGACGCCCGTTTATGCGGTATTGCGCGGCGCCTTGTGTAAGGTAGGTAATATTACACAAGGTAAGCGGCTGCTCGCTAATTTTCCATGTGGGCGCGCATTTGCGCATCACCATATACTTGATTTCAGGCGCGAAAAAATCAGTTGCGGAAACTTGCCGTGTCATACCTGGCAACCTCCATCAATAGTTAATTTATACCAAACCTACCTTTAGTTTAGACATTTACCGCACTTTGTCAAGCGGATACCATAATTATACTTTTATTTAAGGGGATTGTGATGATTAATGTTGCGATTATCGGCGACGGGGGCATTTCCCGTATGCACATTGAAGGCTACCTCGCTTTTCCAGAACGTTGCGACATCGTTGCGCTGTGCGATATTGAGTATGAAAAATGTGTGAAAACAAAGGAAAAGTTCGCGCTTAAAGATGAGGTGCGCCTGTTTTCATCGTATACGGACATGCTTGAGGAAATGCGCGGCGGAATAGAGGTTGTGAGCATTTGTACGCCGCCGTATACGCACGCCGCGCTGACTGTGGACTGCCTTAACGCGGGGATTAACGTGGTATGTGAAAAACCAATGGCCGCAAGCCTTGAAGAATGTGATGTTATGCTGGAAGCGGAAAAAAAGAGCGGAAAGATGCTGTGCTGCGTCGCGCAAAACCGTTTCCGCGATACGATTCTCTCGCTCAAAAAGGTGGTAGGCTCCGGGCGCATCGGCAAGACGCTTCACGCTCAAGTCGATTCGTTCTGGTGGCGAGGCCCGCATTATTACGATTTATGGTGGCGAGGCGCATGGGAAACCGAAGGCGGCGGCTGCACGCTCAATCATGCGGTACATCATATTGATATGCTCATTTGGATGCTCGGTATGCCCGAAAAAGTTACCGCAGTTATCAGCAACGCGGCTCATACCAATGCGGAAGTCGAGGACATCTCGGTTGCGGCGCTGCAATACGGTGAAAGCGAAATATGCGCGAAAGGGGCGCTCGCGCAAATCACCAGTTCCGTTATTCACCACGGCGAGGAGCAGCAACTTATTTTTCAAGCCGAGAAAGCCCGCGTTTCCGCGCCGTGGAAAGTCGCGGCAAATCTCGCCGCTCCTAATGGGCTCCCGATGCGGGAGCATGACGAAGACCTTGAAAGAGAGCTTACGGAGTTTGTCGAGTCTCAAGAACCGCTCAAATACAGCGGCCACACGGGAGAGATTGACGATGCGCTGACCGCTCTGGAAAAACGGAGGAAGGGAACGGACGCGCAACCCTTGATTACCGGCGGAGACGGACGCAATACGCTTGAGTTAATCACGGCAATTTATAAAGCGGGTGCGACAGGCGTCTGCGTAAAACTGCCAATCGCTAAAGACGATCCGTTCTATACGGTTAAGGGGATTAAGGCTTCCGCACCGCATTTCTATGAGAAACCAGCGGCAGCGCGGGGATTTCCCGGTGAAATTACTACAGGCGGAAACCGCGCCTAAAAACGAGGTGAAGAAGGAGCTTTGTATGGCAAAACTTATAAGCGGTTCGGATTATGCGCCAAAAGGCAAGCCGAATCCGGTGGTAAAGAAAGGCGAATTTGTGTTTGCCGCGCTCGGTTTGTATCACGGGCATATTTACGGTATGTGTAACGGCTTAATTGAAGCGGGCGGCGTGTTAAAAACCTATTATGACAGCGATCCCAAATACATGGAAAGTTTCAGGCGTAATTTTCCTGACGTCAGACCGGCCGCAAGTGAAAATGAGATTTTAAACGACAAAGAAATAATTTTGGTTGCCGGAGCCACGATGACAAACGAGCGGTGCGCGCTGGGGCTTCGTGTAATGGCTGCCGGAAAAGATTATTTTACCGACAAAGCCCCGCTGACGACGCTTGAACAGCTTGCAGATGCGCGGGAGGCGGTCAAAAAGACGGGCAGGAAATACGCCTGTTATTACAGTGAACGGATCCACGTTGAGTCCGCTGTTTTCGCGGGGCAACTTGTAGAACAAGGAGCTATCGGACGTGTTGTACAAGTCATCGGATTTGGTCCGCACCGTTTGAGCGCGCCGAACCGCCCTGACTGGTTCTTTATTAAAAAAAACTACGGAGGCATTTTGTGCGACATCGGAAGCCACAACATGGAACAGATTTTATACTACTCAGGCGCAAAGGATGGCAGAGTCGTCCGCAGCCATATCGCAAACTACAATCATCCTCAATTCCCCGAACTCGACGACTTTGGGGATGCGCACGTTGTGCTGGACAATAACGCCACGGGATATTTCCGCGTGGACTGGTTTACGCCGGACGGCTTGCAAATGTGGGGAGACGGACGCTTATTCATATTGGGCGTCGAAGGTTTTATAGAGCAGCGGAAGTATATGAATCTTGGGGTCAAAGGATCAGGCGGCGGACACGTCTTTATGGCTAACGGCAAGGAAGAAACATACTTCCATGTTGAAGGCAAAGTCGGTTTTCCCTTCTTTGGACAACTGATTTTGGATTGCCTCAACCGCACTGAAAACGCCATGACGCAAGATCATGCGTTCAAGGCGGCGGAATTAAGCGTTATCGCGCAGAACAACGCGGTTGTTCTTGAAGCCGCGCAAAAACAAAGGAGAAACAACGATGAAACGTAAGGATGCGATTTATTTAGAGAAATCGTGGATGCTGTACCTCATGCTGCTCTTGCCCGCCGCTTTCTTTATCGTTTTTCGCTATATTCCGATGACCAATATTGTGATTGCCTTTAAGGATTACAATATGTTCAAGGGCGTATGGGCTTCGGATTGGGCGGGGTTTAAGTGGTTCTCTCAGGCGTTTTCTTCGCGGGATTTCGGCAACGCCCTTCGCAACACCCTGTGGCTAAACTTTCTTGATTTGATTGTGGGATTTCCCGCGCCGGTGATTCTCGCCATACTCTTGAACGAGCTGTCTTTTTTCATTTACAAGAAGCTCACGCAAACCGTCGTGTACCTGCCGCACTTTTTGTCATGGATCATCATAGCGGGCATTGCGACTCAACTTTTCTCTCCTACAGCCGGTATCGTCAACATTGGACTCGGCGAATTAGGATTAGGCCCCATCAATTTCCTTACGGAATCCACACTTTGGGTAGGCGCGTACGTGGGGCTTGGGGTCTGGAAAGAGATGGGCTGGGGTACGATTATCTACCTCGCCGCCATTACCGCCATCAACCCCGAACTCTACGAAGCCGCCGAAGTTGACGGCACGGGAAGGTGGGGGAAAATCTGGCACGTAACCCTGCCGAGCCTGCGTCCTACCATCGTGACGCTTTTGATTATGAATATCGGACGTATTTTAGGCAGCGAGTTTGACCGCCCCTATAGCATGGTAAACAATCTGGTGATGCGCGCCGGAGATGTTATCAGCACGCTGGTGTACCGCGTCGGCATACGTTCTTTTCAGTTCTCGTTTACCGCGGCCATAGGCTTGTTCCAATCCCTTGTCTGCGTGGTGTTTCTGCTGGCGGCGAATGCGGTTGCGACCAAAATCGGCGAGCGCGGCATTTGGTAAGTTGGTAAGGAGGAATATATGATTAAATCCAAGTCGACAAAAATAGGCGACATTATCATCGCGTCCATCTGTTTCATTGTTATTTTGCTCTGCGCGCTGCCTCTATTCCACGTGTTAGCCCGCTCTCTCAGTTCGACACAGGCAATCATCAACCGGAAAGTATCTTTTCTACCCGTAGACTTTACCCTTGACTCGTACAAATATGTGTTCAGGGACCCGTCATTCTCACGCTCTCTTATTTGGACGGCAATTTTAACGGCGATATGCGCCCTGTGGTCCCTGGCAATCACGATACTCTGCGCCTATCCGCTCACCTATGGCTGGCTGAAGGGAAAGAAGCTCATCAACACCTTGATCATTTTTACGATGTACTTCAGCGCGGGCGCCATCCCGAATTATATTTTAATGAAGGATCTCAACCTGCTTAACAATCCGCTCGCGCTGATTATACCGAACTGCCTTTCCGTTTTTAACATGATAATACTCCGCAGCTTCTTCTATAGCGTCCCGGAAAGCCTTCGGGAATCAGCGGAACTTGACGGCGCAAATCCCTTTGTCACGCTTACTCGCATTTACCTGCCCCTGTCCACGGCGGTCTTGGCGACGCTCGCGCTTTTTTATGCCGTGGGACGCTGGAACGGCTTCTCCGACGCGCTTTTGTACCTCACCAAAGCCGATTGGCACCCGATACAGCTCAAACTGTACAACCTGCTTAGAAACATTTCATCAATAGACTTAGCCATGCAAGAAGGCGTGTCGGGCGGTCCGCCGCCGGCATCCGATGGAATGCAGGCGGCGGCCGTGATGATCGCCACGGCGCCTATTTTGGTCGTATATCCGTGGCTCCAGCGTTATTTCATTGCCGGCGTTTCACTCGGCGCGGTGAAGGGCTGACACGGGCGCTTTTCCCAAACCCAACCGGGTTTTGGGAAAAGCGCTGTTTTAGGAATCCACAGGGTGAAAGCCCCTGTATAAATTTATTTTGGAGGAAAAGATGAAAAAAGCTATGTCGCTTGCGGTATGCTGCGTTGCCGCCGTGTTGTGCGGCTGCGACAAGAAAGAAGGATCGGCTGCGGATACGAGCGGCGCTCCCATTGAAATTACGGTTGAAATATTCGACCGCGGCACGGACGGGGGAAAGACAGATCCCACGAATAACAACTGGACGAAGTGGATACAGGAGAAACTGCTGAAAGATGAAAATATCAAAGTAAGTTTCGTCGCGGTGTCCCGTTGGGAGGAAGTGCAGGCGCTCAATAATATGATGGCGGCCGGCGTCCCGCCCGATGTCTGCGTCACCTATTCGAATGAACTGATTTCCAACTACCGCGACTTGGGCGGACTTATCGATATTTCGAAGTACATCGATACGCCCATTCTCGCTGACCTGAAGAAACTGTTGGGACCCGATACCGCCCTGCCCGGACGCGACTTAATCAGGCGCAACGAAGACCCGGAAACCAAGTCGGTGTACTCCATACCCGCCCGCCGCGTTGATACGGCGGAGCGTAATCTTTTTATACGCAAAGACTGGCTCGACAAACTCGGTCTGCCGCTTCCCACTACGCTTGAGGAATTCTATGATGCCCTTGTCCAGTTTAAGGAGAAGGATCCGGGCAATGTGGGCAAAGATAAGGCAATCCCTTTCATTATGGGCACTGATTTGCACTGGACCACGCAGACTATCTGCTATCCGTTCATTGACCCGAACATAAGCCTGAAAGAATACTGGGTAAACTCAGTTGTCGGCCGCTACGTGACTATGCCCGGATATAAGGAAGGCTGGCGTTTTATGAACAAGATGTACAACGCCGGTCTGGTTGATCCGAATTTCGCCCTGTACAAAAGCGAGTCCGAGGAGTTCAACGTGTTAAAAAGCGGGATAGCCGGTTCCTACACCGATAACTGGGACAGAATATACCGCGACAGTGAAGCCATCATGACGGAACTGCGAAAAAATGTTCCGGACGGCGAACTTGTTCCGGTTGATTGCCTCACCGGTCCCGACGGACAAATCCGCAGGACCGTCTATGACTCCGCGGGCGTCAACTTCTTTATCCCCGCAAGCGCGAAAAACCCCGAAGCCGCGCTGCGGTACGTGAACTGGCTTGCCCGCTATGAAAATTACCACTACCTCCAGATCGGCGCCGAAGGGGTGAACCACGACCTTGTGAACGGTCTTCCGAAGCTCAAGACCGCGCAAGGACCCTGGATTCAGAACAGTCCGCAGAACATCGACTACACGCTGCCGATAAACGGCTTGGAGATGGGCGACCCCGATTTGAACGTTAAAGCGCTTGCCAACGGGTATGCGTGGCCCTCCGAATTGATTGAAAAGGCGCATGACATCGCCATGCATAATGGCAAGCCTGGTCCGGTTATTCCCGTACAACTTTCGGCCGCGGGACCCGTTACCCAGACTTTAATCGACAAGTTCAACGTGTTCGCCGCAGCCGCAATGACGGCGAAACCCGAAGACTTTGACCGCGTCTGGGACGCCGGCGTCGCCGACTGGCTTGCCTCCGGCGCTCAAGCCGTGATTGACGAAAAGAACGAGAAGTTTTACAATCCTTAAGGATGAACCTCCCCGCGGTTCTGCCGCAGGGAGGCGACCCACAAGCTACAGTCCGCGTGATCGGATACTATGCGGTATTTTAAAGCGTTAGGAAAAAAAGGAGGCGCATTATGGCGCTTGATTTCGCTCTCAAAGACATTATCCACAAGATAATCGTGAAGTTCACGCCGGCGTTTTTGCCGGATGCGAAGAAACCCTACAACCTCAAAGCCGTGCATCAGCCTGATTTGGACGTACATGGCGTTGCGAGCAAGGCGGAGGTCTATAATATTGAGACCTCGCCGAAAGTGATCGAGGAGGGCTTGAACGCCGGCCTGGAATTGATGTACTACCTCGCGGCGGATGGCTACAAGATCAAGACCCCGCTGTTCAATCTGCGTATCCGTGTGCCGGGCGAGTACGACGGCGCGGAAACCTCCCTTCCCGAAGGCGTGTTTCCCGAAGCGCGTTTACAGGTGAGCGCGGCGTTCCGCTCCTACATTCGGGACAAGATGCAGCTTGAGTTCGACGGGATAGACTTGAGCGAAGGGGTCATTGGAGAGGCGCTGGACGAAGCGACCGGACTGATAGACGAATCGGCGACCATTGGCAACCTCTTGACCGTTCACGGCGCCGGCTTGAAAGTAGAGGGCGACGCCGAACATCAGACCGAAGCGGGGCTGTTCTTTGAAGACGGGAACGGCGCGCGGATAAAGGCGGCGATACTTGCGGTAAACGAGCCGCGTACGCTCAAGGCGATAGCGCCTGCGGGTCTCGTATCGGGGACGGCATATCGTCTCGTAGTCGTAACCCAGAGTTCGGCGAAGAACGCCAGCGCGGTACTGAAAAATCTCCGCGAGGTTCATTCCGAATTCACGCTGACGGCTCACGCCGGTTCATAATTTTTAACAGGCGTGGTTAGGCCGGACTAACAGGCGTGGCTACGCCGACGTAACAGGCGTGGCTACGCCGGACTAACAGGCGTGGTTACGCCGGACTAACAGGCGTGGTTACGCCGGCGTAACAGGCGTGGTTACGCCGGACTAACAGGCGTGGCTACGCCGGCGTAACGTATATACAAAGCGAACTGTCCTTTTTTAATATGGGTTTCGCCGTTTTACGGCAACGCCAGACGCAACACCTCTTCAAAAAACTCAACCGGATAAAACTCAAGCCCCTTCTTCACGATGTCGGGAATTTCATCAAGATCGCGCGCGTTCTGTTTGGGGATAATGACGTACCGCGCCTTGTTGCGCGCGGCGGCGATGGTTTTCTCTTTCAAACCGCCTATGGGAAGCACCCGCCCGGTGAGGCTCAATTCGCCAGTCATAACGAGTTTGTCCGTGATGACGCGGCCGCAGAAGAGCGAGCAGAGCGCAACCGCCATGGTGACGCCCGCGGATGGACCGTCTTTCGGCGTCGCTCCGGCGGGAATGTGCAGATGGATGCGGTTTTTCTCAAACCACGAAGCGTCAACTCCGTATTGTTCAATGCCAATCTTCTGGGCTACGGTCAGGGCGATGGACGCGGATTCCTTCATGGTGTCGCCCATGTTGCCGGTAAGGGTAAACCCGCCGTTCGCCTCCTTCACCGAGGTCGCTTCAATCACCAGCGTGTCACCGCCCATGCTCGTCCACGCAAGTCCAATCGACATGCCGGGCCTGTTCGCCTTTTTAATCTCGCTTTCGGGAAACAGGGGTTTTCCCAGATGTTTTTCGATGAGGGTTTTATCTACAATAAAAGTGGAATTTGAGGATTGGGCGTTGGAGGGAATGGTTTTTGACGGGGGCTTTTTCGCGCTGTTTCTCGCCGCTTTCGCCGTTTCCTCGCCGTCTTTCCCATACTCCTCAGGCTCTACGCCCCATTCTCTTCCTTCCTCTTCTATGACCTCCCTGGCCAGCTTTCTGTGTATCTTGTCCAAATTTTTCTCAAAATTCCGCACCCCCGCTTCTCGCGCATAACAATTCGCAATGTGCAGCAATGACTCTTTGGCGTATTTCACCTGACGCCTGTCCAACCCGCTTTTCTCAAGGCTTTTCGGCACCAAATAATGCTTTGCGATCTCCAGTTTTTCAGCGCTGATGTACCCCGGCAGTTCAATGATCTCCATGCGGTCAAGTAGCGCCGGAGGAATAGTGTCCAGCGTATTCGCCGTAACAATGAAAAATATGCGGGAAATGTCAAACGGCAGATCCAGGTAATGATCGCGGAAGCTGTTGTTTTGTTCAGGATCGAGCGCTTCAAGGAGGGCGCTCGCCGGATCGCCATGGTAACTTATCGCCATTTTGTCGATCTCGTCTATCATAAACACCGGGTCTTTCGTCTTGGTGATTTTGATTCCCTGAATGATTTTGCCAGGCATAGCGCCGATATAGGTGCGCCGGTGTCCTTTGATTTCAGCCTCGTCCCTCATGCCGCCCACGGAAAATCTAAAAAATTTCTTGTTAAGGGCGCGGGCCACGGACTTGCCCACCGAGGTCTTTCCAACGCCCGGCGGGCCCACCAAGCAGATGATTGAGCCTGGGGGCGAACTGTCTTCCCTGCCTTTTGTCTCGGCGCCATTCGCCTGCCGCGCGTTCCGCCGGCTGTTCAGGCGGCCGCTTCTCAACTTCCTCACCGCGAGGTACTCGATGATGCGATTCTTCACGTCTTTAAGCCCGTAGTGATCGCTTTCAAGCGTCTTTCGCGCATAGGCGAGATCGATCTGTTCGGGCGCCGGGTCTTCCCACGGAAGACTGGCTATCATGTCGAGGTAGTTTCTGGAAACTACATATTCAGGAGACTGCGCTTCCATGACGGCGAATTTCTCAAGTTCCTGTTGGACTGCCTCTTTTATTTCGCCTTCAAAATGGAACGCTTCAAACGTTTCCTTAAACCGTTGGTAATCTGCCGTCTTTGAATCCGCGGCCATGCCCAGTTCCGTCTTGATCGCTTTCAGTTCTTCCCTCAAAAAATACTCGCGCTGAGACTTGTTGAGTCTGTCGTTGATTTCGTTCGTTATGCGTTTCTGTATACGGAAAAGCTCCTGCTCTTTTTTGATGAACACCAGCACCTGTTCCATGCGCTTGCGCACGTTGGTCTGCTCAAGCACCTTCTGCTGCTCCGCCTTGTCGATGTTGAGGATGCTGGCGATAAAATCCGCTATTTTCCCCGGCTGATCGATGTTTATCATGTTAAGCCGCATTTCTTCGGAAAAAAGCGGGTTGTTTTCAGAAATCTGCTTCATTTCAGAAAGAAGCGCCCGCGTAAGCGCTTTCACTTCCGGCGTTTCATCTTCGGTTTCCTCAAGATACTGAACGACGGCGACCACCGGATTCTTTGCGCTGACGGCTTTCTTAATCTTAAACCGTTTGATGGTCGATATAAAGATATTGACGCCTCCATCGGGAAGGTTTATCTTCTTGACTATCTTGGCGGCGGTTCCAACTTTATAAAAATCACCAAACACCGGCGTCTCAACCTCATTGGCGAGCATGACCAGCCCAATAAGACCATCTTCAGAAACTGCGTGTTCAACCACCTTCACGTCAAAAGGGTTGAGAATCATAATCGGCGTAAAAATTCCTGGAAAGATGGGACGCCCCACGAGGCTCACGATAGGCAGCTTGCCGGGGAGTATTTGCTCCAGCGGCACCATTTGATCCGACATAGTAGCTATAATATTACGCTTTTATGGATAAAGAATCAAGAGAATTCGGAACACGAACTGCGCTAACGAAAGGCGCGAGCTGCACGAACAATTAGGATCGCAAGCCGCCGCGCGGCGGTTTAGTTTTTGTTTTGCATCCATGGAACGCATGAGGCGGTTTTTGCGCCATTTATTTGACATTGTTCTTTTTATATCACAGCAAAATCTTCAAAGGCCCGCATTTTATTCTAATCGCTTGCAAAATGCGGAATATGAGAGACAATTAATCGCAGCCAGAACAACCAGAGGATTAACAAAACGAATTAACGAAGGGAAAAGGGCGCATTTCAAACTGTATGTCTATGGCAAGAACGGAAAAGATGAAAAATGTCATACGGCATGGGTTCCGATTGAAAGTGAAGCGGCCGCTATCAAATATAGTCTTGCACGATATATGGAAGGCGCTAATTTGCTGAAGATAAACTATGAACTGTATGAATTGAACAAGATTGACAAAGCCTGACTTTATTCATTACGTGTCTATATTAGGGAAGATATTACGGAAATATTAATATACGGGCTATCAATTGACTATTGAAGGTTATGATATTTACAAAAATTCAGAAGGAACGAGATAGAAAGTTTGCAAATATTACTAGACAGAAAGTATTGGGTTGAATCTGTTCCGTATCCTGTGGAATTAATCAGTATTGAAGATTGAATAAAGATATGTGAACGTCTTCAAATAAGAAGCGAGAAATCAAGTGAATTAGGAAACAAAGATTGTTACGCGCGAATCGTGATATAGCGATAGAATACATAAAGGAGATATTCAAAATATTCTTTTTCTGTTTTTATCTTGTGTTTGAGGCCGAATTTCTTTGAAGTGCGAAAATAGAAAAGCATAGCCGTATACACACTATGCCATAGACGAAAGGAGCGCGTTGCAGGCGATGGAGGGCGTGGGCCGCCCAAAAGCTATAGGGCGGAGATGCCCGGCAGGTATCCAAGCGGCATATATCACGAATTAAACTGAAATAGAACCCGCGGTGTTTATAGTGGCAACGAAGTTCAAAAGGCTGGCGCGCGATGGCGCCGCCCTCACGCGGCAAATTATGCGCTTGTTCAAGAGATGCCGGTCCGCGGACCAGATTTCATGTCGGCTTGAGGCGGCGCGGCCTCCGCAACGCCTAGGTCATTCCGCGCCTCAGCGTAGTTGGCGAACATTCCCGCGCCATCCTCCATTCACATTTTTGCAACCCTAGTCTTTGCCAGCGTATATACGCCGCCGAAAAGCCCTGTCCGGGCTGCAAAAATGTCGCCATACAGCCGGAATGTTAGGCGAAATGGCTAATGGTGTATAAAAATTTTGTAAAATATATAATGATATTATAAATATAAAAGGATAGGGATAATGAAATGGACAATATAATTTTACAAAATGCGTCAGGAGTTTTTAAAGAATAATGGCCTATATCTATTAATGAAACGTTCACCTGGAAGAAAAATGGCTCCAAATGTATGGAGTTGTATTGGCGGACATATGGAACCACATGAAATAAACGATCCGCTGGAAATATGCTTGCGCGAGGCAAAAGAAGAAACAGGAATAACAAAAGAACGGTGGTGATCTAGAAAGTAAGATAAAGGGGTGATGACAACAGGGGCGCAAAGAAATACTATGGGATCATGCCGCTAAGCATAGAAGTCAAACGCCCCCGTTGCCGCAGTCCCAACATAACCCGGAGCGGTGGGAAAAACGAGGGGGCGAAATCGCCTCCGCAGACAATGCTGACGCCAATTTATAAGAGGCTGCGGACGCGCTTGTCAGGGAGACCCTTCCATGGGGTAAAGACATGACAAAAGTCACGCCGGCCGGAGAGGTTGGCGTACGGGGCGTCGGGACGGCGCCTGAAACAAGCGCGGCCTTAAAAGCGCTTAGATCGACAAAATGCAAGACAAAGCCGGGACAAGCCCGCTACGGCCTCCTTGAGACGGGCGAATTCTGGACATGTGTAGGGGAAAAGAAGGGCGAAGCGCGGCTGTTTACGCACGTCATCGGGATGCGGGAGAAGCGGCGGCGTTTGCATGGGGGGGGGGGGGGGCTAAGAACGGCGCGAAAGCTGGGGGAAAGGGTGATGCGGCTGGGTGCGAGCCATGGCGTGGCGGCGGCGGACGGTCGGGGAGGCGTCCGCGAAGGGGGGAAAGGGCGCGCGGCAGGGAGGGAAGGGGGCGATCGCCGGTTGCGGCGTCGGATCAGACGGGCTTCTCGAAGGGCTTGCCGTTTTTCCAAAACTATGGCTTTATCTAACGCCCATCATACTTTGTGGATCACCTTCAAAAGAACATATACAAAGTATAAAATTAAGGTATATAATAATCCAACAATATAGGAACACAATAAGGCAAAATTATATATATTTCGGGGAAATGAATACAAAGGAACTAATAGAAACGAAAGAAGGGACATTACATCGGATTTCCGAGAAAGAATTATTGAATAGAGAATATACAAAAATATACATGGAAATGATGAAACATTATATAAACGCATATGAGCCGGAAGAAAGAATAATAATGGGAATAGTTGGGACAGGGGGCCTATCCTAAAGTTTGTGTAATTGGCCAAACTGTGGTAGAAATACCGAAGGGGCGGACATGGGCAAGAGGGCGAAAAAAGAGAAAGATCAGAGGGATCATTTGCTGGAGCGGATCGATTTTCACGGCATGGCCCAGGAAGCGGTTCTGGGGCGGAGCGGGGTTGTTGGGCGGTTGGCCGGAAGGAT
>JAITIK010000126.1 GCA_031279555.1 Treponema sp.
AAGAGCATGGCGTATCCTTATCGGGGACATTGCTGTAACCGACATTCACTAAGAATGACCTTGATTTGTGGTATTATAAATTATGACAGAAAAGTTTAGATGGTTATTAAACAAGTCTATTGATAAAAAATTTGTCCTCAATTGATTTGCAAATTCATTTTTATTTCAAAGATGCAAACATACATGCAATGAATGCCGCTATTTTCAATAATTGTCAGCGGCAATTTATAAACGCTCTTAAAAAGGCTAATAAATATTTTGATGAACCGCTTTCGATCGAAGTAACGGCAAGAGAAGAAGGAGGGCTAATTGATAACATAAAGATTATCGCTAAAAATCCCCTTGCATTGGGCGTTATAATTGCATTTATCACCGCTTTCTTTACTGCTCAGTTTCGGCAGAAACTACCTACAACAGAAGAAACAAGAAACAAAATAGAAAACGTTATGGCGATTAAAGAGGCGATAAACTCTGGTATTATCACAGAAGATGAATTTGAATACATTGCAAGCAATGAGCCTGAATTAAAAAAATTAAAAAGTAATTTTTTTAATTCAGCAAGAAAAGACACTTACTTTAACGCAAGTTGAAGTAGAAACCACTACTGAAGTTAATGACAAGCCAGTATTCCAGAACATTATCGTTCCTTATGACAAGTTTGATGATTTTATATTACTTGATGACCAAGACGATGAAAAACTGAATCCAGACGTTGATAATGAGGCAAGAATATTTATCATAGCTCCTGTGTTAGTAAAAGGTGTTCATACATATTGGAAAGGGTATTATGGAGGTTCGCCTATTGATTTCAGGGTTACGGATAATGATTTTCTCAATGATATTTATTCGCGTGACACAAAATTCGGCGATGGGACATACATAGATTGTAAATTAGTATCCACCACTATTATAAAAGCCGGGACCAACAAAGAGCATGTAACATGGGAAGTCGCTTGTGTGAAAGAAATAGGAGACGGCAAGGATTTCAGGAAACCAATAAAGCATAAAGCGGTCAATGAAAATAGCGGACAAGGCGATTTATTTGATGAAAATGAGCCTATGCGGTGAGTATGGTGAAGTAGTTTCAATAAATTTCCCGCGGCAAGGATGGCGCGGCGCGACGATAAATGCGGGGCAAAAAAATTGCGCATAACGTGTTGTACGCGCCCACCCGTTACATTGCCAATGGCGGAAAGGGAGCGACCGCCGACGACGCGCTGGCGGACTGGCCTGGCCGCCCACAGAATGGGAATTGTTTGGAAGAAATGCGCGTTCAAATGGAATATGGGAGACATCTGCAAACCATGCCCGGCTCGAATACTACGAGGGCGATATTCAGCGGATGAAATGCAATATGGACGGAGTTACGTGGCGGCGGGCGGCTTCTCCCTATTCCAGCGCTTCCGCAATCTATTTTTGTTTTAGCGGCGGTTACGATTATGCCAACAGCGCCGCCGCGAGCTCAATTGGCGGCTGTTGCGCTCCCGCTTTTTGTGTCTGTTAGGACACATCCGGCCGCTTGCCCTCTCGTGGGGCGGGGAGCAGTCCGCCCGCCGCGTTTTTCCAAAAATAATTCGCCAGTTCCCTAGCCTCGTTCCCTTTTTTGCGCTATACTAGCCTCAATGGGCGCCGACGATGGAAGCCGCCCTATCTTAAACCCGAATAGGGCTGTTGGAAACCTGAACAGCCCTATTTGAAGACTGAATAGGGTTGCTGGAAATCTGAACAGCCCTATTTGAAGCCTGAATAGGGTTGTTTGAAATCTGAACGGCCCTATTTGAAGCCTGAATAGGGTTGCTGGAAATCTGAACAGCCCTATTTGAAACCTGAATAGGGTTGCTGGAAACCTGAACAGCCCTATTTGAAGCCAGAATAGGGCTGTTGGAAATCTGAACAGCCCTATTTGAAGCCTGAATAGGGTTGCTGGAAACCTTGACAGTCCTGTTGGAGGGCTGAACAAGGCTGTTATAAATCTTGCCGCAAGACGGAAGCGGCGCGGACGCCGCTTGCGGCAAAAAGCGGCGAAAGACTGAAAAATAGTCAAAAGGAGTGAAATATGACTGAACATCAGGGGTATTTACCGCAAGACGAGGCGGGATTGGTTGACTGGGGAGACAATTTCGTTGATAAGGTGGATAAAAACGCCGTTGCGTGGGAGATTCCGCAAGCGGAAGCGGACGATTTGAAGACAAAGCTGGCCGCGTTCAAGACGCTGCGCGCGCAATGCGCCGGGCCAGACCGGACAAAGACGCTGGTCGCGGAAAAGAATGAAGCCAAAAACAACTTCCGCGCCGCCGTACGGACGATGGTGAAATTCCGCTTCGCCAATCCCATCATCACCGACGCAATCAGGGTGCAATGCGGGCTGCCCCCGAAAGATCATACCCGCACGGCCATCGGCGTACCCACGACAAGACCCGAATTCGATCTCAAAGTGAAGGACATCAGGCAGATTGCGGTGGATTTTTGGGATCAGGGCGCTACGAGCAAAGCCAAGCCCTACGGCACGAACGGGGCGGTCATTTCATGGGGAATATTTGACCGCGCCCCGGCGGACTCCAGGGAACTGAATAAATCGACTTTGGCTACGCGGACGCCCTTTACGCTGGAATTCGCCGAGGAGGAGCGGGGGAAGACGGTCTATATCGCCCTGCAATGGCAAAACGAGAGCGGGAAAAGAGGCAGATCAAGCGAAATGCTTTCAACGATCATTCCCTAATGGGAAGAACGGGGGAAAATGAGGAATTGGACAACGGCGGAAGGGCTGCGGCTTCAGACTTCCGCCGTTTTTTTGCCGCCGCCACGCTCCGCTGGCGCCTTTACTGTGCGACAAAACTCACCACGCGGTACTGGAGGATTTGCAACATCTGCAACACCGCGTCGACTTGCTCAAAACGGGTGTTTTTGTCCGCGATAAGGTGAATCCTGGTTTCAGGCGCTTTCTGGTAGGTTGCGATAATGCTGTCTTCAATGGCGCTGAGATCGCTCGCGTCTCCGTTGAGATACAAACCGCCCTGTACATCGATCCAGATTTCGAGGTTCTTTTCCGCGCTTGTTTTTTTTGCGGTTTCAGCCTCAGGATACTCGACCTTAACTTCCTTCCGGTAGTTGATAAGGGAGACCAGCATGATGAAAATGAGGAGGAGAAACGCCACATCGGACATAGAATTAAGCGGAATGACAAAACGTCTTCGGTTTCGCCCGCGGATGATATTCACGGCATCCTCATGGAAAAAGAAAATGAATCCACCTGCAATTTTTGCGCAAACTCCACAAAGGACACTACGCTTTGCCACGGCGCGGCCGGCGCAATGACAAGCGTCACCGCAAGATTTGGCCGCGCCGCCAAATTTGAACGGATCAGCGTTTCCATCTCCGCCGAGGCAAGCGGCTTCTCGTCATAAAAAATGGTTCCAACGTCGCTCATTTCAAACCGTAACAACTCTTCTTTTAAGAGGAGGCGCGTTGAGTCTTTTGCCGGCAGATCCATGAGGAACCCTTTATTCACGTTAAAGCCCGCAATTACAATGAAATAAATGATAAGAAGAAAGGCGATGTCGCTTGATGCGCTTGAGTCGTCAAAAAGACTGCGTTTCGCACGGTGGAGTTTCATGGAAAAAGTATACATAAAACCAGCGCATGTTTCAATCGGCGCGCGCCGCGCAGAACGGCGCGCTGTCAAAACCCCGTGAAAAACGTATTTTTTACATGGGATATGACGTTAAGCTGGGCGTTTGTAGGTTCGGGAATAAGCGGAACGCTGGAAAAAATAGCGTTGATCTGATTGACGAGCGTTTTTTTTTCAATGACGACAATGATAAGAAAGAGAAACTCGCGGCGGTTTACTTCTACGCCGTCTTCTATAGAAATCAATCTTTCAAACCAGAAGTCGTCCAATTTAACGGCGCGTTCGTAATGCGCATCTGAGAAAGCTTTGACGGCGTTTTCAAAAAAAGCGCCGTATTCGTAATCAGGGTACGTTTTGACGTTTCTTTCAAGCCTGTTTTGAACCCGTTTTGCGACCATCCGGGAAAACTCCCGCTCTACTGAAAAATGTAAAGCCCATTGTGTGAGGGCGGCTTCGTTACTTCCCTTGTTTTCCTTAATAAAAACATAGGCGTTCCGGAACGCATACAGGCGTTCCACTCCGCGCAAACCGCCCGCAAAGTACGCCTGCGCCCATTCGGGAAATGCATCGCTTTTCTGGCTCTCAACAGAAGTCGTTTGGATCGGGGGCGCGGGAGCGGGCGCCGGACTCCAATTCAGTTGGGCCAGCGGTTTTTCGGGCGTCGCGCAGGAAAAAAGACAGAAATACGCGCAGACGCAAAAAAACAGCGTTCGTATAGATGTCGCGCATCTTTTTTTCATAACTCGTTTCTACATGTCTGCGACAAGGTTGTTCATTATGTACTCACGGCGATCCGGCGTGTTTTTTCCCATATAAAACGCGAGAACCTGCGGAACGTTCTTGATCTGGTTTACGGAAACCGGCACGAGGCGCATGTCCTCTCCGATAAACTGCCCGAATTCCCTGGGGCTGATTTCACCCAAACCCTTGAAACGGGTCACTTCGCTCTGGGATCCGAGTTTTTTCATTGCGGCGTCGCGTTCTCTTTCCGTGTAGCAGTACAGCGTTTCCTTTTTGACGCGCACCCTGAAGAGCGGGGTCTCCAGAATAAAAACGCGCCCGTTCGTCACTAATTCCTCAAAATATGAAAGGAAGAATGTCAGAAGCAAATTCCTGATGTGAAAGCCGTCGAAATCCGCGTCTGTCGCTATCACGATCCGCGCGTAACGGAGGGAGGAAATGTCGTTCTCAATGCCCAGAGCCATCATCATATTGTAGAGTTCTTCGTTTTTGTAGATTGCCGTCCGTTTTTTGCTGTACATGTTTTCAGGTTTGCCCCGCAACGCAAAAATAGCCTGCGTCATGACATCACGGCTGCTCACCAGAGAGCCAGCCGCCGAATCGCCTTCCGTGAGGAAGATCGTTGAGTTTTTGCCGCGCTCTCCATCCTCAAGATGGTACTTGCAATCCTTGAGCTTGGGTATCTTGAGGGCGATCTTCTTCGCCGCTTCGCGGGCTTCTTTTTTCACCGCGTTCAGCTCCGTACGGAGGCTTTCATTAGCCATAATCTTCTGTTCAAGTTTTTTCGCCGCTTCGGTGTTTTTGTGGAGCCAGTCTTCGACGGCGATTTTCACTTCCTGCACCACTGAGGCGCGTATATCGGAGTTGCCGAGCTTGTTTTTGGTCTGGCTTTCAAACACCGGATTTCTTATTTTAACGGCGACCGCCGCTATGGTTCCTTCCCTGATATCCTCACTCTTGTAGTCTTTTTTAAAAAACGCCTGTATGCCCTTCAGAAAACCTTCTTTGAAAGCGGACAAGTGGGAGCCGCCGTCCGAGGTAAACTGTCCGTTGACAAAAGAAAAATACTCTTCGCCGTAGCTGTTTGTATGGGTAAAGGCGAATTCGAGCCGCTCGCCCTTGTAATACCCCAGCGGATACAGGGTTTCTTCGCCGGTTTCTTCGTTCAGGAGATCAAGAAGCCCATGCTCCGACGCATAAGATTTTCCGTTCAAAGTGAGGATAAGTCCGGTGTTGAGGTATGCGTAATTTTGGATGCGCTTTTCAATAAATTCCAGGTTGAATTCGTAGGTCCCGAAAATTTCCGTATCGGGCGTAAATTCCACATACGTGCCATTCTGCCGCATGTCCTCATGCGCCGAAGGTTTGATTTTGCCTTTTTTATTGCGCAACAACTTGCCGCGTTCAAATACGGCCTCCGCAAATTCGCCGTCCCTCATTGACATGACGCGGAAATGCGAAGACAAGGCGTTCACCGCCTTGGTGCCGACGCCGTTCAATCCCACGGAAAACTGGAACACGTCATCGTTGTACTTCGCGCCGGTATTGATCACAGACACGCACTCAACGAGTTTCCCAAGCGGTATGCCCCGTCCGAAATCCCGTACTACAGCGGTTCGGTCCTTCACAGCAACCTGTATGGTTTTTCCGTTCCCCATGATGTATTCGTCAACGCCGTTGTCAATCACTTCTTTGAGAAGCACATAAATGCCGTCGTCAGGGTTGGATCCGTCGCCCAGCCGCCCTATGTACATGCCTGTCCTCAGTCTGATATGTTCAAGTGAGGACAGGGTTTTCACTTTAGACTCATCATAAACCGCGCCGCTTGCGCCGCAATCTGCCTGCGGCGATTTTACACTCTTAACAGCCATATAAACGAATAGTATATCATAGAGGGAAAATAATCAACATAGCGCGCCTTTCCCAAAATACGCAGAGCGACAGTTTTGGGAAAGCGATCTTAGATTTAGAGGGAAAAAGCGGCCTAAAGCCCGTTTTTTCCAAAGCTTTTCTCAAAACTAACCCGAAGATAGTTCGCGTTTTGGGAAAAGCTCTCTAGCGGGTTGTTTTTTTACGCCTTGAAGGCGGTGTAGAGGGGACGCCGCCATTTTTTCGCCTGCCGCAGACGATTTGGCGCATATGCGCGTGGTGGAAAAGGGGGCAAAAGCGATCCGTCGCCATTGCCACCATGACGCCACTCATTGCCATTGTATAAGAAAGTCCGCGTTTCAGGCGTTGTGGACAAGCCTGTATGGCGGCCATTGCATTTTCAAACACAAGTTGTCGCTGACGCTCTCCTGTTTTTCTGGTTTCAGAGTCGGCGATGCCGTCGCGTTAAAATCTAGAAGATATTGATTTTGATCCGCCATGTTTACGTATGGTCGAAGACCGTCGCGTCACGCTTGCAGAAACCGTCACGGAATCCCTTTTGCGTTGCCGCACCCGTTTTCCCTATAGACCACAGGATTTCTCCGTGGCAAAACACGAAGAAACACCTCTCCGTTGGCTCCGCCGAACGCCGCGTCCACGCCGCATTTCACCATACCTTTAAATAAATAATTCTCGCCCCAACGGGGGGTGTATTACCCCCCCCCCCCCCCCAAGGGAATAAAATAGCCAATCACTTGGCTTTGCCGGGACTCACTCGGGAGCAGGAAGTGGAAGGCAAACGACTGGATCAGTTGGAACTGTTCAAGGACAATTAACAGCGACAACCGCCTTTAGGCGACTCGAGTTACGTTTTGGCTAGGTCGTTCCGCTACGCGCCCCAGCGTAGCTGGAGAACATTCTCACGGCACACTCCACCCACAGTTTGTCGGCCATGGAAATGCTGCGCATTTCCTTATCCGTGCCGCCAAAACGTCATATAGCGCCGAAACGTTATCGGAACAAACCCAAAGACAGGTATAATATTTGGAACAGAGGGCGT
>JAITIK010000001.1 GCA_031279555.1 Treponema sp.
ATTCGCTCCTTGTGTTGATTTGCTGTTTTTTTGCAATCGCGCGATTGACTATGGCGCTATTTTAGTCCCCGATTGTTTCTGTTTTGTTTGAGAATTGTTTGAGAAATATTAATGGTGAAGCGGAACCAACTTTATCCGATAATGCGGCTGACGCGATCCCGGAACTCGAACCATTCCGTCTTTGCCTGTGCGAGTTGACGATTGCCTTCCGGCGTTATGCTGTATATTTTCCGCAGCCTTGCCAGATGTATTTCCGATGAAACGGTCAGATGGCCTCTGTCCGGCAATCGCCGCAAAATGGGATACAATGTTGCCTTCGATGCGAATAACGGGTTTACCCCGGCAAGCTCATATCCGCAAATACCTTTTGAGGAAATCGCCGCCAGCACACACATTTCCGCAATCCAAGCTCCGGAACGCGAGAACATTTGACGCCTCCTCTCTTAATTTGGGCCGAAAACGCCAACTTACACAAGGTCGCGTCTTTTTAGGATAAGCGTCGAAACGGCCCCAATCGCGACCGCGCCGGCCACGCCCGCCACCAATGAGGCGAGCGCCGTGATTACTGTTGAATTGAGCGCGGCGACGCTTGCCACCGGATAAAGCATCATTCCGAACAAGAAAGTGAAAATTATCGTAAGCCAGAGCCGATTTCTGAAAAACACGGCGACGCCCAAAAATAGCGAACAGAATACAGCCATTAAGAACATTTTTGAAATCAGGCACATGATCAGGCCGCCCAAATTCACGTCAAACGCCTTGCCCGTGATCACTCCCGCGATCACCGCTCCGAAAAGGTAGGCTACGATCATTCCCGCGCCGCCGAACACGCCGATCACGCTCTTGGAAATAACGTAGTCAATTTTTTTTGCGTGTACGGTGAAGATGTTCTTCACAAAGCCGGAACTGTAATCGTGCGACACGAATATTGCCATAAGCAGACCTGCGAAGATATACACCATATTGATGTTGGCGAATGAAGCAAAATCACCGACCGATCCGGACACGCCGCCCGGAAGGATTTCGACAATCTGCCACACGTTTGTCAACTCCATTGCGGGAGTTTGCACCGGGCCGTTCGGCCCCATCGTTTCCATGCCGGCCATAGATAGAACCATTGCGGGGATGATCGCTGAAACGGCAAGCATGATGAAAAGCGCGGGCGTGTGGAACAGCCGGTAAAAGTCGAAGCTCAACATCGAACGTGTCCGCGCGGCGAAGCTCATGGGCTTAAATTCCGCGTTTCTCATCTTATTTGCCCTCCCTTTTCGACATAACGCGAATATAGTATTCTTCAAGACCTATCTTGTTGAACGCGATTTCTTTAACGGCTACGCCATTTTCATACAGATAAGCCGCCACATTTTCGCTTTCTTCCTCGTCGTAGACACGGACGCCGCCGTCTTTTCCCTCGACCTCGCGGTATTTAATCCGCAAGGCGGCGGTCGCCCTATCATTGTCGCCGGTCTTTACGAAAACGAAATCGCGGCATTCGTCGCCCATCGCGGAAGCGGGCATTTCCCTGATTAACGCGCCGTTTCGGATAATGCCGTAATGCGTGGCGATTTTGGACAGCTCGCCGAGAATATGCGAGCTGACGAGGACGGTCACGCCCTCGTCCTTGGCGAGGTCGGTCAGCGTTTCGCGCACAATCCTCATTCCGTCCGCGTCCAGCCCGTTGATCGGCTCGTCGAGAATAAGCAGGCGCGGCCTGCCGAGCAGGGCCTGCGCCACACCGAGCCGCTGCTTCATTCCAAGCGAACACTCCTTGAATTTGCGTCCGCTTGCCCCCGCCATGCTGACGAGCTTCAGGACGCGCCCGACTTCCGCTTTCGGATGTTTGACGTCGAGGTTCAGGGCTTGCATCATCATGTTTTGGTAGACCGTGCTGTTCGGGAAGCAGGCCGGGTTTTCGATCAGCGCCCCTATGGAGCGACGAACGCCCGCGTCGGTATAATGCTTGCCGTACAGCCGGATTTCCCCCGCTTTTGGAACGAGCAGGCCGCAAATCAGTTTTTCCGTCGTGGACTTGCCGGAACCGTTCTCCCCGATAAACCCGTAAATCGAGCCTTCGGGGACATGCAGATTCAGGTCTTGCACAGCATAAATACCGTGAAACGCTTTGGACAGTCCGTTGGTTTCAATCGCGTGCATGGTTTTTCGCCTCCTTGTCGATGCGATTATTATGCCACCCGATTGTTTCTGTTTTGTTTGGGAATTGTTTGAGAAATATTAATGATGAAGCCGCCCGGACAACAAAAAAGGCCCCCCTTTCGGGAGGCCGGGCGTTTCGATAATCCGTTTTACGGTTCCGTTTTCAGCCTGACCGTAAAAACGCTTCCTTCTCCGGGCGCGCTTTTTGCGGAGATTTCGCCGCCCAGAATCTCAACCACGCGCAGGACGAGCGCGAGGCCCAAACCGTTGCCCTCCTGCGAATGGGAGCCGTCGCCCTGATAGAATTTGTCGAAAACGCGGTTCAGCGTTTTCGCGTCCATGCCGCAGCCCGTGTCGGTCACGGAAACGGTGACGGCATCCTCGTCGGAGGTTTGGGAGAGCGTGACCGCGCCGCCCGGTTCCGTGAATTTTAACGCGTTGGAAAGCAGATTGTTCCACACGATTTCAAGCATGCCCCGGTCGGCGCGGATCACCGCCCGGTCGTCCAT